>JAQWPZ010000149.1 GCA_029245125.1 Rubripirellula sp. | reverse complement strand
CGGCGCAATGGCCCCAGCCCGCCTCGGTTTTCAGTGGTCCGTTGAGTCCACGCAGGCAAAGTTCCCACTGTTGGGCAGTGCTCCGGGGAGGCGTGGGAAGTGGTGGCAAGCCACGTTTCTTCACGGCCCACAGGATAGCTTCCTCTGCCTTGCCGTGATCCACACGAATCGTCGCATCGATCTTCTTTCCCTTCAGCGACATGTAGTGGTCGGCCCCGCCATCAAAGAAATTGGGGGTCGCAAACAGCGGCTGCAGGTCGGTATCGTTCCACGTCATCGCCACGGTTGCTTTCTCTGTCACGAAAGCCATTAGCGGCATCGTGACGTTAAGCGGGTCGGGAGCGAACCGAAGGTGCTCAGCCGTTTCCACGTCCAGCGTGGAGGAACTCGCCTCGCCTTTGCCCAGGTATTCCAGTCCCGCAAACAAACCCTGTTCCAGCGATCCGAGGTGGCGGACGACTGGCCCGGTACAGGGACGCTGACTGGCAATGGATACCGAAAATTCATCTCCCGCTGTCGACACCGTCAGGGAGCACGATTCTCCACGGAACTGCAGGACCGGAGCTTGTGATACAAGTTTTAGTCGATGTAGCTTCCCGTCTTCGTGTGCCAATGGTCCAATCACAGCGATCAGGTCGCTGTCCCGCTCGATCCGCGCGAGCGAACCGTCACGGGCGACACGCAACACATAATCTCCCAACGGTCGATCGATCCAATTTGTTTCAATCCTTCGGTGGTGGACGAAGATGCTGCGGCGTATCATTGGCCAACCGACGACTCGCACTTCCAACGAAACCGTTTCCAGAGGCTGGTCCTTACGAAGCGGTCGATCGATGATTAGCACTCCGCGAGCGTCAATCTCCTGCGGCTCACCGAACACAGAGAATTTGACCGCCGCCGGGGCATCGTTCTTCACTTCGAAGTGGACGTGATCTTCAGTTGTTGTAACGCCGGCGATCGTCAGCGGATGAAGGTCTTCGTGAACCAGTTTGATCCAATCGATCTTAAATTCGCCTGCCGCTGCGCCTGGATCGATTCGCAGATTTGTCATTCGTCCTGAAACTGAGAAACGGACTTCGTATTCTCGCCATTGCCCGTCATGTTTGAGGGGAAATTGATTTGATCTTTGTTCGTCCCATGAAGAGTTGTCGGTCTCCCAGAAAACGCCTCCGTTACCCGCCGTATTGCACTTGGCCCTCATCCGTAGAACCATCTGACCGCCGGGCAGATCGACCTTGCAGTGCAGATATGGATCGTCGCCCAGCGACCGGATTCTCATTTCTCCTTCGATCGTCGACAGAGTGCAGTCGTGCTGCGCTTTCCATCCTTGGCTACCTCCATCGAAGGTCCACGTGGCCAATGTCTCGGCGCGGACCGCACGAGGCACCGGATTGATCGGCAACTCTGCTTCAACTGACGTTGAAGCTAAGATCATTAAGAGTATTAGCGCTCTCGGCATCATTGTAGGTCTCCTCCTACCGTCGTCTCGGTTTTCAATGGCGGCCCAAACCAAGTATACAAGACGTGGATTAATGGGTTAAAGCGCGGCCTGACAATCACGGGAAAGATTTTCGGATGGCTGGAAAGTCTGCGGATCAGAATCGCTGTAGCAACAGCCGGGATATCTGCACCGAGCTGCTCGCTGCAAAGGCTGGGCTTTGGCCTGCAGCCAATAACCAGAATGCAACCGATATCGCCGATGCGGATGACTTTCACAGATTGTTCCTCGACTTTCGATTCTGAGCTTCAGTCACTGGACCGGTTGCTTTCGCAAACAACGCGAAAACCGACGTTGTAAACCTTTTGCCAGGCGGGATAGCCGATTCGAAAGCCGCTGCGACAGCGTTGAGGGCGGTCGCGCCACGATCCACCTCGCGTTACCATTTTGCCGTCGGCTGAGTCGGAGAGACTGCCATGGGTCGACGAGTAGCGGCTTCGCGTCCATTCTGCCGCGTTCCCATGCATGTCAAAAAGTCCCCACGCGTTCGGCCGATAATTGCCCACCGCGGCGGTGATCATCGCACCGTCATCGTAACGTGAGTCTCTAGGTATCCAGGCAAGCTTCGAGCTGTGACTGTAATCGCGTAGGTGCTCGACTTGGCGATCCGCGAGGTTCGCATGGAGTGAAAAGTCTGTATCGAGATTGCCGTAAGAAAGCGGCGTCGCGGATCCTGCTCGACAGGCATATTCCCACATCGCTTCGGACGGAAGAGAGAACTTCTCGCCCGTTTTGTCTGACAACCATCGACAGAACTCATTCGCTTGATTCCAGGAAACACGCACGACCGGCTGCTCAGGGAGATTAACCGCGTAGCCGCGTGTTGAAGCGATTCCGTGAGTCCTGATGTAACGACTGTCGTGTAAGGAATCAAACTGTGCGAACTGCTGGTTCGTCACTTCCAGTTCGCCGATCCAAAACGGATGAGTAATCCGCTGTCGACGGGGCCGCTCGTTGGTGTGACCGGCAGGGTCGCCCATCAGGAATTCTCCGGCTGGGATTCGCATTAGACGGATCACGATGCCGTCACCCAAATCGACCGTTCGTGTAGTCGCACGTCCGCCTGAAGCTTGTCGCTTTCTCGCTTCGGTGGCGTCGAAGGGCCAGCCAGGAACGGTTTCTTCAGGAACGGTTTCTTGATCGACCTGCGGCACAGACGGCTCGATAGTGTCCGGGCTGGCCGGAATGATGATTTCTTCGGGGTCCTCGTCAAGGCCGGTGTATCGCTTACGCAATTCACGACGCCGTGTTCTCTGATCACCGACCCGCTCTTCGCCTTGGGCTTCGTGCCATGTCCCATGGAACGGCACGTTCAGGTCGATCCATGTGATTAGCCGATCCCAAGCTTCGGCATCGAGTTGGACGTTGTAATGTCCTTTTTCGAGCAACTGCACCAACTCGGAAACGTTGGCGTGATATTCTGCTGGCGGTAACAAGTGGTAATCAGATTCAGCTCCCGGACGCCGGACGAATCGGTGCAGCTGCAAATAGGATGGGCTGAATCCTCGCGGGTCAGAGCTTTCTCGCTCAGCAAGCGAGAAAGGGGACACGGGCATTCTCTGCGAAGCATCCTCTGGGCCGGTTTTGGAAAAGGCTTCTGCTTCTTTTTTTGACTCGTGGCAGCCAACGCAGTACTTGTTCAGAACTGGCTGGACTTCTCGTTTGAAGCTGAAGCCTCGAACGGGGCCATACCAAGGCTTGAGCGTTGCTGGTCCGCGTTGGACGGCCAACGTATGCCGGGCTGATGGCACGGCACTAGACGGTGCGTGACAGCCAACGCAAGACAGTGTCTCGCCCGGCATTGCAGTCATCCAACTGCGCATCAATTGCAGGGCTTTGCCTTGTGCGTCGAGTGGTTGAACGGTCAGCGGTGTGTTGGGCGGTACACGAAACATCGCTGAACCATCTTCATGGACAGGCACGGTGCCGAGTACCATTTTGACCGTATCCCATGACGAATCGACACCGATCGCCCGCGAGTCATCCGCCATGTTTTGATAGGCATAATGGTAAGCGATCACGCGCAAGTTCTTGACCGTTCCTCGCGGGATACCGGACAGGCCTGGACCGGCATAGATGTCACCCAGGTTGATGATTGCATCTTTTCGATTCGCTTCGACGCGGTCGGGGATGACTGCCGGCCGTGGTTGCGAGCGGACGGGGATTGGTTCCAGCAGATCGTGATCCTCGTCTACGTACAGCGGCAACATGTTGTCGAAAACGTCGACCAGGTAGATACCCCAGCGTGATTCCTCGCTACTTTTGCAGGAAACGAGGAAGTACTTTTCGCTCAGTGGGAAAGGATGCAGGAATTTCGGCCAAGATCCGACCACCAGCCGATCGTTGATGATCGGTGCGACCTGGTGACCGCGGCCCGGGATCCGCTGCACAACACCGTCTGCTTCATGTTGTCCTAGCGATGGATCGAACAGCACGAGTTCACCACTGCGCCGCGAGGCATGATGTCCGCTGACCACCCCAACGACTTGGGAAGTATGGCCCGGGATCGGCCGAGTGTAGAAGATGCTATTGGGCCAGTACGAGTTGCTGCCATAGTACGATTTCTGATCGGTTCCATCGGGATTCATGCTAAACAGCAGGCGGCTGAAAAAATGAGGGATGTCTGTGTATTCCCAACGCGTGTAAAGAACACGCCCGTCGTTGAGTACGGTTGGGCAATAGTCCTGGTCCTGCTCGAAGCAAAGCTGCCGAATGTTGCCGCCGTCTGCGTCCATCACGAACAGCACACCTACATGATCGCGTCCTCGCACACAAGGAACTCCGGCGAATACTGCTGTGCTACAGAACATGACCTTGCCATTGGGCAAGTAGCAGGCATCGAAGTTGTCGACGTCCGGCTGATCCCCGCGTGTTACTTGACGCAACTTGCTACCGTCAGTGTGAAGCTCGAAAACCTGCCAACGGTCGTGTCTGCCGGGCATCGAAAAAAGCAACCGGTCACCATTGAAATGCAGATCGACATCACCGACGAAATTTCGCTTGTCGGGTTTGAACAGTGTCGTCAACTCGCAACCGGAACCGAGCGGTGACAGGATGGCGATTTCGTTGTCGTACTGGCTTGCAGAGAGACTTGAGTTGTTGGCCCAATTCATCGGCAAATCTGGGATGAATGGATTGGCACGACGCTTGACGATCAGGACTCGATCAAAATCCAGCAGCGGATTTGCCAGCAACGACTCGCGGCGCAAGCTTTCGAGTTCGGTATGTGCCTCGGCAAACAAATCGGCGCGTTGGTTGGAAACCGCCTGCTCAACCAATTCTTCGATGACTCTTAGCCGTGCCAGATAGTCGGATCCGTCCGAATAGCCTTGCCCATGAGTTTCGATCAGATCGTTGATGGCCAAGCGAAGAGAAACGATTTTGTGCCTCAAAGTCAATCGAGATTCTGCGCTATGTGCACTTTGTTCGCCCCGTTCGGCGAGCTTGGCGCGATGGTAGAGATTCCGAACGGGTAACAACCCGTCTTGGTCTGTGGCCTGCATTGCCAGCCGTTGGGCCGCGTCGCGTCGCGGCGTCTGACGAATGGCTCCCGCATAGCGATCGGCAAGTTCGCGCATACTGTCTGTGGACCAGTCCCAAGCCCAAAGCCCTTGTGCTCGTTCTCGTTTCATTTCGCGGCGAGAGGCGTCATCAGGGAAGTCGCGTTGCAGGAGTTGCCATAGTTGTTCGCGTTTTCGCTTGCCGGCATCCGCCAGCGGCCCCAACGTTTCGACGGTTGAACAGTAAAAGTTGGACACTTCGCGATAGACGAGTTTTTCGTATTCGGTCGCAGGACCACTGCTCGTGGAGTGTCCGTTGAAGACCGTTCCCCATGGTCGTCTCGCTTCCAGCGTGTATTTTCGCCATGGATCATGATCGTCAAGACGCCGAGGTTTTGGATGGAGTTCAATCTTCAGAAGAAGGTCATTTACGCCCATCCGCAGTTTCAACAGAACCGGAGTCGGCTTTGCCTGTACATCGCCACTCCACAGGTTGTACGCGATATTTCCGTGCTGTTGCGTCACCACCTGATCGCCGTTCAGCCAGACTGTCATCTTCCCTGTTGCATCCAGATAGACCGGCAGCGTAGTAGCCGTGGTCGCATTGATTTTGCGGCGTAGGTAGACGGCGTGTTCGCCAGAAAACAGCTTGTGAATCCATCCCTCTTTGTATTCTGGCCGAAAAATCCATCGTTGCTTTTCACTCTGCGTTCCAACGGCATATTCCGCAGACAGGTCAGCCTGCTTCGCCGCGACGATGTGTGTTTCAAGGTTCGCGTTTCCGCTGGATCCTGAAACCGGTCCCAGGCAGAACCACGGGCCCATCCGTGGCATGGCAGTTGTTCCCGTAGCAGTTGCTTCTTGCGCCTCCTGCATCATCAGTGCTTCACGCGATTGGGTCAGCGTCTCGCACCATGAATCGTGACGCTCATACCATGCCGGATCACCGGCAGTTGAAGCCGCGTTCCAGGCGAGTAGCAGAACCACACTAGTCGCTTGGAGGTTCATTTTACGGCTCTGCGGTAATTTTCCCACGCTGTCAGGTGTTTCATCACTGGTCGAGTTTCAAGGTAGCAACAACGTTGCCGTCTTTGTCGCGACGCTGAACAAGAATTGCGCCATCGGCCGAAAGTCCGTCGGCAGAGAGTAACGCTGAATCATCCGTGGGCAACAACGCCACGACTTGACCATCGGTCAAATCCGCTGTCAAAACATATCCGCCGTCGATCTTCGTCAGCTTCTCGTTGCGCGGCGGTTGATTACCGTCACGATGGGGTCGATAGAGTGCCACGAATTCGACGTTCCTTGCTCTCGAAGGCGTGGTGGCTGTCAGGTGCCACTCTCGGAGCGTGACTCGAGCTCGCGGGTTGGGGTCGTACTGGTCCGTTTGCGAGAATTCAAGTCCCTCGGGAGCCAGTAGCGAAACTGCGCAACCGACATCTTTGACTTGAAGGTCGATCTTGCGTTGGCTGGTGACCGCGAACTTCTGCGTGGCGTGCAGCCAGTATTCAAACGTCGATTCGCGCTGAGCTTCCAGCCGATCGTAAACGACAATTAATTCTGGCTTGATGAACAAAATTGTGCGAGTGAATCGATCAAGCAACGGAGCGCCGGAACTGGATCGGTACGCGTCTGCTGCTTCACCCGCGACCATATCAATGGTGGGCGATGTTTTAAATTGCGTGATGCGCCCTTGAGCAGCCGCGGAGTGTGCCAGTTGCCCCTGTCCATCAATGGTGATGTTGTTGACACTCCGAGTGCTCCACATCCATTTTCGGTGGTGCTCGGTTCCATAGCTGTCTCGATAACCACTGCGAATCAGTAGCCGTTGACCGTAGGCCCACAGCAAGAACGAATTGTTTGCTTCATAGCCATGCGACTGAGTTCCGAATGGGCTGGACTTAAAAACGACTTGAACATCGTTGGTGGCATCGTCGAGCGTCGTGTTCAAAATGGCTTGGCCGGTGCCGCGAAAAAGACGTGAGGCAGGCAGGTCGTCTGGCGGTCGGGCCGCGGTGTCAGGCAGCGTGCCGCGAACAAAGCTCACATAGCCCGGCGGGGGACTCGAACCTCCCATTTGCTGGATATACCATTGCCAGTGGCCATTGCCGGCCTGCGTTGCAAGTTGGCTGACCAGCGGGACCGCGCGGGACGCACTGCCCCGTGCGTTCAGGTCGCCAAAGCCGGCACCGACTTTCCCAGGCGGCAACAAGTACATGGGATAGTAGCCGATCTTCGAAAAGTACGGTTTATCGTACGCGTTGATATTCATCGCCGATCGCATTACATCGGCCCACCAAGTGAATCGTCCGATGTAACTGTTCCAATACCCAAATCCTTCGTGCCAGCCTCCATCGTCGTCCGACCAGACAGGGTAAACGTTGCGGAAAACATTGGTCGCAAACCACACCCACTGGTCGGCTCCTTCCACCTCGCCTTGCATTGCGATCCCGATCTCACCGAGAAAATGCCAGGCTCGATTGCTGTGGCTTGAATACGGCTGCCAGAGGTGCCTTGGATGAAGGTGCTGATACATTTCGTCGCCGCGAATCTTCATCACTCGACGACAGACTTTTCGCTCTTCTTCGGACAGCAGATCGTGAACGAAGGTGTAGGTTCTGGCAAAGTAGTAGGCGTATGGCATTCCCGCTTCGTCGTTGTAGCGATAGCCGGTTGCCCCCTTGGGATCCCACTTTGCGCAATCCATTAGAATTCGTCTAGCGAGTTGTCCATACTCTTGCTTGCCGCCGATCATCCGCGTGAATGCAAGTGTCGCCGCACTGTCCAATGCTTTGGTAGTGTACGTGCGGTTGCCCCACCAAGTCTTCCGCCACTGCTCACTGTTGCGAACCACCTGTGGGCCGTACTTCGGTGGCTCGTCGGTAGGCGGTGGGTTTGCCAATAGCTGGTCACACTGGTTCACTACTGGGCCATTGATCGGGGCCGACGAAGTTGGGAGCGAGCACGGTGTGTACTTTTCCAATCTCTCCATTCTTGACCAGGTCGCTCGCCCAGTTGTTGATCGGCATCGAACGCTGCTGCGTTCCAACCTGCGTCACACAATCGTATTTGCGAGCTGCCTCGACCATGTAACGCCCTTCATCGATCGTCAGGCACATTGGCTTTTCAATGTAGACATCCATTCCAGCTTGCATGGCCTGGATCGCCACCCAGGCCCGCGCGTGGGTCGTCGTTTCGACCATCACACCATCCAGCTTTTCCTTGTCAATCATTTCGCGGAAGTCTTCATAGCTTGACCAGTTTTGGTCTTCGCCAACCGCATCGATGAACTGATCGCAGCGGGGTGCGAAGCAATCACAGACCGCGGCGATTCGCATTTGAGGTATCTGAAGGCATGTCTTGGCAATGGTCCGCGCCCGTCCGCCGAGCCCGATGATCCCTACATTCAGCTTGTCGTTGGCACCACTCTGGTCACCCCGTCCCAACGCTTTGGAGGAGACAAAATAGGGTGTCGCTAAACTGGCTGTGGCAGCGACCGTCGACTGACGGAGAAAGTCACGTCTCTTCATGGCGTGCTCCTTGATAACTGGCTGATGCAGGCGAGGATTGGGCGAGATGGCACTGGTCGAGCCAGGGCTGGCGAAACAGCTCGCTGGCTTCTATACTAAACAAACAAGGTTGGGTTTGCATAGTACAGGTGTATCGCATTCTCCAGGTAGACGCTCGTGTTTTGGTCGGATTCGGAATTTGGGTTGCATCCTGCTTCCGATGTCGGTCAGTGCTCGTTCTGGCTATAGGTGAATCGCCAGGGCGTGTTCTCGGTCTGCCCCCCGTTTGATCCCGTTTGATCCCGTTTGATCCCGTCTGATCCCGTCTGACCCCGTCTTCCCCCCGTCAAAACTTGCCAGCGTGGAAGTTGCAATTGGAGTCGATCATTCATGAGTACGATTGTTGACTCCGCGATGCCAGTGGATCTTGAGGCCAAGTATGCTGAGCGATTCGCCAGGTACACGACGGCGATGCGAAATGAAATGCCGGATCGCATACCGATTCGACCGTTCGTCGCCGAGTTCACCGGTGTGCATGCTGGATACACGTGCCAGGAATTAACGCACGACTACCAGAACGCATTCGACGCCGCCTGCAAGTGCGCGTCCGACTTTGAGTGGGACGCGGTGGTGGCAAACATGGTCTACGTTTGGACTGGGTTGGCACAGTCGATGGGATTGAAGTACTACGCGATTCCCGGAATCGACATTCCCGCTGACACCGGTTTTCAATACCGCGAGCCATCCCAAGGCGATGCGTTCATGCTGCCAGACGAGTACGACGCGTTGATCGAAGATCCGACTGGCTTTCTGTACAACGTCTGGCTTCCCCGTGTGGCAGCGCAGACTGTGCCGATCGGTCAGCCGTGTACGGTCGAGAACAACTTGGCGTTGGTCAAAACTGGCATGGCGATGATGCAATACTTTACGGCGTTTGGTCCGCAGGTCGAACGATTGCGCACTGAGTGCGGTACTGTTTCGGCGATCGCCGGAATCTTGAAAGCTCCGTTGGACATTATCGGAGATAAGCTGCGAGGTTATCTTGGACTGGTCGACGATCTGTTCGAACGTCCCGAGAAAGTACTTGCAGCGTGCGAGGCACTCGCGCCGCATTTGGCGAATGTGGCCAAGACCACTGCAGATCCAGGCAGGAATGTGCCGGTTGGACTTTGGATGCATCGTGGTGGTGTTCCTTTTGTCTCCCCTAAAATCTTCGAGAATATCTATTGGGCGACGCTCAAACCGATCATCCAGGACCTCTGGTCCGAAGGCATCCAAACGCTGTTCTATGCTGAGGGCAGCTGGGACTACCATCTGCAGTCGTTTGCCGAACTGCCAGATCGCAGCATCGTGTACCACCTGGACCAGGGCGACATCTACAAGACAAGGGACGTTCTGGGCGACAAGTTCTGCTTGAGTGGTGGCGTGCCGAACACTTTGCTTTCGTTTGGCGAGCCGGAAGATGTCCGTCAACGCTGCCTGGAACTGATCGAAGGAATCGCCAAGGATGGTGGCTACATCATGGACGCCAGCGCGATCATCCAGAATGATTCGACGGTCGAGAATATTCGTGTGATGACTGAAACGACACTGGAACACGGCGTCTATTCACGTGGTCACAGTGGCGCCGGATTGACTGCCGGTGGGCCGCGACCGTTGCCCGAGCATGCAAAGCCCGGCACATTCTTGGCCCAGCCGCCTCAAGACAAGCCACAGCCGGGCGAGTGCTATGGTTGGCAAAAGAAGAAGTCGGAAATCGGCGTCATTCAAGGGGATGAGGGTGTCTGTCAAAAGACTTGGCAGGATATCGACGCGCTGGGCAACGCATTCATCTGGCAGCTGCTGCTGTCCTTCTAGCAAATTTCGCCATTCAACGCCGGCATGGGCGGTAATTGACGTTGAAGACGGACCCGTTATCATTGGTACACCAAGAGAGTGTAAACCACGCTTGGTGAGTTGGCTTTTTTGACTCTTCTCCTGAAGGACCGAAATAGTGGCAAGTGGCCAGTTCTTTTCGCAACGTTTCAGTTATGGCCTCCATGCTCTGGCCTTCGTAGGAACAAAACCAGCCGGCGAGTTAACGACGTTGCCCGAGTTGGCCGAATGGATGTTGACAATCTGGCCCAGTTCATCGGATACATATCTGTCCAATGTTGTTCAGCGGATGGCACGCGGGAAGCTGCTGCGTAGTCACCGTGGGATCGCCGGAGGTTACTCTCTTGGTCGGCCGGCCGATAAAATTAGCATTCGCGATATCGTTGAACTGCTCGAAGGCATTGAAACGAATCGCTGCGGCTTATCGCTTGAAGACGAGTGTCCAGTCATTGGACGATGTGCGATCCAACGCAAAATGTCCAGATTGGAGGAGCAGTTTCTGCAGTCGCTGGCCGGTGTCACGGTGGCCGAGCTGGCCAAGGACATCAGGGCAACTTTGCCGAAGAAAAAACGGGGCTAGTGCATCGCGGCCTGGCAAGCCATTCTAATTAACGCTTGTCACTCGTTTGATCGAAGGCGGTTGCCTGTTCGGCGGTGTACCAGAACGACCTCCAGTACCGCTCGTCTGTTTCGTAGACGTTGATCGGCTCGTTGGGCCCCAGATCCGCGGGGAGTATTTCGAACCGCTTCATCTCGCGGATGTAGTGTTTGTTGGGTCGGAAGCCGGGCATGTCGAAGCGTTTGTCGGTGTTGAGCCGATTGGCAGAACCTTGGATGGCATGCAACATCATCCGGTAGAGAGCATCGTCGGTATTCTCGAAGACATCTTGTCCGCAGATCCCCAGCCCTCCATGCTCCTTGGCTAAGGGTGCTCGGAGCAAAAGTGATTTCTCGGGTTGCGACAGGTTGCATCTCGACTGCAGGTTGTTTGAGTCGAACTTGATCGCCATTCGCCCTTCGTGCGATTTGCCGTCGTGGCAATTGCCGCACTGATTGACCATCGTCTTCAAGGGCAAGGCGACTGGGTACATGCCACATCCAAGCGCGGCGTACGTTCCTGGGTAGGTGGCGCTGGTGTCGATCCAAAGTCGCATCTTCTTTCGTTCCAGGGCAGTGAGTTTAGCGCCGTGGTGGCTGCCATCGCTCAACTGCATCAATCGGCTGGCTGAGCTGCCAATGGTTCGCGGAGCGCGGTTGGAATAGGGCTGATTACGACCATCGGCAACCAGTCCGCGGCGGACAATGGTCCAGTAGCTGTTGGAATACTTCGGCGTGTGATCACCGCTGAGATCTACTTTTCCGTCACGCCGATCCGGGTTGTGACATTCGACACAGTGATTGTTGAGGATTGGCTGAATGTCCCGTGGGAAATCGAGCACAGAGGGAACATCATGGATTGCCGCAACTTTGTTAGGCGGATGTTTCATCCGAATGTTACTGCCATCGGAGTCGCAGCGGTACAGTGTGGCGACACGGCTGTACCAGCAGTTGACGAAGCGGCGGCAACGGCTCGAGCCGAACATGATTCCGCCGTCGGGCAGATAGGTCGGCTCGATGTCATCGTCCGGACCATCAGTCAGCTGGGTCAACTCGGTGCCGTCGATGTTGATTTCATAGAGATGGTAAGTTGGCGTTCCGCCTTTGCGATACGAGAAGAGAATTTTCTTTCCGTCGTAGTGCACTTGGGGATCCCGTACGCCTCCTTGGGGGTCGTCAATCAGTAATTGCATTTCTCCGGAGCGGAGATTCATACGGCACAATCTTCCGCCATCGCCGTAGCCTCGTAGCGTCTCGCCGTCGGGATAGTCGCCAAAGCTTCGCTCGGCGGCCGGGCCGGTGTCGCAACTGTAGTAGCCAAAACTGACGTACCAGTGGTCACGACCCGAGACGCGTGTGGCAAACACGATTTCGTCCACACCTTCGAGCGGACCATTGAGCATCTGAGCAAGTAGTCCGCTAGACGCCGGCTTTGCGACATCCTTGCCGCGAACTGGGCACAGACTCGTTGTCCAGATGATGCTGACCAGGATCGCCAGCATTTTTGTCGGCCACGGACCGGTTGACTTTGCGTTCATGTTATCGAGTCCATTTGTTACTCTGAGAACTTGGCTACAAGGAAAGTAGATACGCGACCAAATCATCAATCTCATCAGCTTTCAGTGCGCTGGCCCTTCCGTGCTGCTTTTTCTCGTTGCTTGCAGTCAGGACGTCTTTGAGAGTCAACGCGCGACCATCGTGCAAATAAGGCGCGGTGCGATAGGCTTCGATCAGCGACGGGGTGTCGTAGCGACCATCCGGTTCATTCGCGCTGAGCACCCCGACGTTGTGCATTTTGTTGTCAGTGAAGTACGGCGCGGGATGACATTTCACGCAACTCGCCTTGCCCTCGAACAGGGTTTTTCCACGTTGGGCTGCCTCGGTCAGCTGGCCGTCTAGCGTGAGATGAGGACTCGGCAGCGGCCGCAACGAACTCAAATAAGCGAATAGATCATCGACTTCCTGTCCGGTTGGCACGATCATATTCGTTGACTCCAGACCGCCTCGAGCGCAATCGTAAGCCGACTCCATTGTCGCCCTTCGGTTCATCGGCTCGGTCTTGTCCATATGGAGCAGGCTGAGCGTATCTTTGGGATTTCCAATTCCATCACCCAGGAAATCCCACCGCAAGCCGTCGATGCGGCCTTCGTTGGCATGACAAGATGCGCAACTGTGCCAGCGTTGAAAGGCATGGGTAGCGTCGTGAAAGATGATTTCTCCTCGCCGTATGGCGTTGCGTTCTGGTTGCGGCCCCAGTGAAATACTGCCTCTCGGTTTACCTGTGGTTGTATCGAGCACTGCCACGCTGCCCGAGTAATAGTTTGCCACAAACAAGTCCCTGCCATTCTTCGAAAGGGCCAGGCCGCGTGGACCGGTTCCGCCTGTCCGAGACCGGCGAATGGCTCCGGCAATGTATAAAGCGGTCAGGTCGTTTTCGAGGTCTGCAATCTTTTCAGAGTCCTGCTGAATCTGTACCCAGATGTTCGCTTGCGTTCCGTCTTGCAGCGACGCCAGTTCCTCGGGCACTCTGCCGTTAAGCAACTCGTGAATGAGACCGATGTCGATGGTAGAGACTTCATGCACGCCGGTGTGACTGATCCAGAGTTGGCTCCCGTCCTGCGAGCAGATAACGCTGTGCGGGTCAGCGGCACCCTGCGTCAAATCATCGAGCAACATCGTCGCCTGACGCGTTCCGTGCGCGATGTCGATAATGCTCAAGGCAAAAGTATTGACCCAGCCTCTTTCGAGTTGGGTAATGGGCAAGTTGAATCGCCCTAGGCCGTGTACCGCGTACGCCCAGTTCCCGTCCGGACTGACACACACGCCTTGGACCATGGTTGATCCGGGGGGCAGTTTCACCGTTGCCGACAACTCGAGTGTCTCCGCGTTGATGATGCACAACTCGGCTGACAATCTGGGGTCCGTCCCGCGCCCCAGGGCAAGCAGGTTCGCTACGACGACTCTCTGCTCATCGGGCGTCACTGCGACGCTACTTGGCTCGCGGACGACTGGAATCTCCTTGATCATCCTGGCCGGCGTCTCCGCTAAGTCAATCACCGAAATGGAATGACGGTTCTGGTTGCCGACATACAGTCGTTTCGTCTCGTTGGCGATGGCGACTGACGTCGGTGACTTGCCAACGCTGATTCGCGTAATGACGTCCTGTTTGATCGTGTCTATCACGGCCACGCTGCCGGCTCCATGCTCCGCGACATAGAGCGTGCTGCCGTCGCCCGACAGAGCAATCCCCCGTGGATTGCCGCGTAACGGGATCTCATTGCGCTTTGTCATCTTTGCCGCGTCGAGAATCACCAGGCTTCCGCTCGTCTGATCGGATGCATACACCACCAGGCCATCCGGCGAGCTGACCAGACTGATTGGTGATCGGTAGTCCGCCGTGGCGCTCGCGGTCGCGGAATTTCCCTCGGCACCCCCGCAGTTTTGCGTGCCCAGGCTGGCCACCACCATGCTGGTGAGTACCGCTTCCCAGAATACCTTTGCGCATTTGGACCGAGTCATTGGCCAGTCTCCTCGACAGTTGCTTCCTAATCCGAACCCAATACACCTGAAACTAAACTAGGTTTGTAATGTTTAGATGGGTTCGGAATCAACCGGAGAAGGTCGAAAACACTCGTGGGCAGCGTCTCTGCTTGATGTGATTCAGGACTTTTCCTGGCAAAACGGTCCAGATTTTCCGCTTCGCTGGGGCAAGCCTTGGCAGGGTGATCAATTCGCCGATTCAGTGCTTGGGCGTGACAAACTGACACAGGGCGGCGTCGGATGCTTTGCCAGGTTTGGAATCGACAAAGTTCTTTTCGTAGAAGGTGGGCGGTTCGTAGGTCCATCCGTTGGCCAGCCGATGTTCTTCTTGACGCATTTTTCGCAACACGTATCGTCCACCAACCGCGGCGGAGACTCGCGACTTCCAGCCGAACTCACGATACAGATCGGCAAGGATTGCTGCGACTTTCGTGTGTATCGAGGGGACGTGGCGATAGAAGCGTTCGGTTGCCCAGACGAGCGCGGAGAGGGTGGTTGTCGCGTCCTTGACCTCGTGTGCGAATCGCCGTCGGATCCTCGGATCTGGATCGTTCTTGTACCGCTTCCAGCCGGCCATGGTGGTCCGCACCAGCCGGACCATGCTTGGGCCGTTGACCTCCAGGTCTCGCTGGAAAGCGCGGACCATGAACTCTGCTTCTTGATTTCCCTTGATGTGTGGATGACGGTAGTTGAAGATCAACTGACCGTGAATGTCGCCTGGATGAAACTCACTTCTGTCTTTCATGAGTCCCTGCGCTGATAATTCGGCGTGCAGGGGCGTTCCTTCGACCGGCGTGTATAGCATGAACTGATGAAAGTCCGTGTCGTAACGGACGGCGTAGTCAATGACCTGATCGATGTTCTCCGCGGCGTGGTTTTCGAGTCCGATGATGGTAGAGCCGAGCACGTGCATTCCATGTGACTGGAGTTGCCGCACCAAGTCATGCACATCGACGCCTCGCAGTTTGGTGTATTGGCTGTCTTCGCCTTCAAGTCCCATCCAGACCCAGGAGACACCTAAACGGATTAGTTGGTCGATGGAGTAGGTGCCGAGCACTTTGGCGGAGCTAAACACGTACAACGACCATGCCTTATCGTTCTGCTCCATTCGTTCGAGCAGTCGCAGGGCCCGCTGCCGATGCAGCAGGAAGTTCTCGTCCATCACAAAGAAGGACTGGACCTTCATGGATTGTTCGAGCTGGCACATCACGTCAAAAAGTTCGTCGCCGGTCTCGTAGAAATTAATGAACTTTCCCTTGCCACCGAACATCGCTGATGTGGCGCAAAAATTACAGCCCATGGGGCAACCGACCGAGGGGATGACGGTTGCAGCGACGTTGCCGGGCTTTTCTTGAAGTGTGACTCCCACATTGCGAGTGCCGACACCGGACGCAATCTCCGGATGTTTGATGGGCTGGTCTTCTGCTTCGCCCAGATAACGCCGGAACCAGCGCACGCCCTCACCCCTGACGATGAAATCTGCGTCGATCTGTTCGTTTAGATTGCAGACGTTTGCGATGTGACCACCCACGACGATCGTCGCATTCGGTTGATGGTGCCGCACCAGTTCGCACATCTTGCGAACTTTCAGGACGTTCAACGGAATGCTACTGATCCCCACAATGTCATACGGGGTGGTGCGAATTTCTTCTGTAAAGCGATCCAGAGTCGGAAAATCGAGTAGCGTGCACGGGGCGTGCATATTCGCCTGTATCAGCATCAGTCCCCAGCTGCGATGGAACATCCGTAGCGACAACGGACCCTGTTCTCGTGTCACTTGATTGTGATACAGCTCCATGGGGTTCATGCCGCGGCTGCCGTACTGGTCATCTTGTGCATAGGGGCCGAAAACGCTTGACAGCAAAACGTTGGCGCGGGAGCCCAACGGGTGCACAACAGAAGAGTGTGGGTCCGTTGTCTGTGCCCGCACGAGATTTGGTGAGACGATCATTGGTGGCTCCTTCATCCGTCTAGGGGACTTTCCGAACAACGAGGTGCCTGCTTCGTATGCAAGTAATCTTCGCTGCTTGTGTCGGTTACTTTTCTCGCAGGTGATTCTGATTCGGTGATCGATGTGCAGCATCCAGCTTTGATGGATGAGCAAATTGCAGGTTATAGCCTAACTTGGAAGTAAAAACACGCTAGAATGGGTTTTCTTTCAATGGTTTTTGGCATTGCGTTACGGAGATTAGAAGTGAAACTCACCTCACGCGAGCGGGTAAAGTCGCTGGGAAGGGACGCGCTCGCAGGAACTGATTTGCGTGGGGCGTGACAGCCAACGCAGCTGACTGTCTCGCCCGCATGCAAATAGGTAAACGAACGCATGCTCATTACCGCCATGCCATCTTGATCCAGCAATTGGAACGCTAGCGATTCGCCGGCCGGCGCCCGAAAAGCCACGGAGCCGTCCTCGGCGACGGGTACGGTGCCGAGGATCTTTTTGGCAGTCTCGAACAACACTCGACTGCGTGGCGGCACAGCCTGGGTGGTTTGCGAGTCAATTCGCACAACGCGCAAACTCTTGACGCTGCCGCGAGGGATTCCTTGGAGGCCTTCGTAGACGTCTTGCACGACAACGACCCCAGTTGGCTCCGCCGACGTCGAATTCGCTCGCGTGAGCGACGGCAATGCCGGGGGCGTGGGGCGAGGCTGGATCGGAATCGGACAGAAGCTCGACATCGACGCGTCGCGATATATCAGTTCGCGGCCGCCGAGCGTGTCGATCAAGTAGATGGCGAAGTCGTTCACCGCCTGTCGCTTGCCTTGGCTGGTGTGAGGCGATGCGGAATATGCGACCAGAAACAGGTCTTCGCTGATTGGCCAGGGAGTGGCGTAGGCGTCATCCGCCCAGCCTTCGGTTTCTGGATAGGCCGTCTCGGGCGTGATTCGAGTGACCGGTTCGAGCCCATCGTGTCCCTTGAGCGGATCGACAACGATGATTGATCCCGCCGTGTAGCTGTGGTGAGCCGTCGCTGTGGCGACCACTTTCTGAGAGCCGGGGATCGCCCGCGCCTCGGCGATGCTACAGGGGCTGTAGGTGTAGTTGCCGTAGTAGTGTTCCGGTGACGTGCCGTCGGGGCGGGTCGTCCATAAGCTTTGAAACAGCGTGTCGTGCCGATTGATGTAGTCCCAGCGTGTCCAGATGACGCGTCCATCGTGCATCACGCTGGGGTCCCATTCGTTCGCCTCACCAAAGGCCATCGGCTGGATGCCAGTGCCGTCTAATTCGCCACGATAAAGTGTGTATGTGGGGCAATAGCGTCCACCGAAATGGCACCGCACGCCTCCCTGATTCCGCGTGCTGACGAAAGCGAATCCGCCATCCGGTAGATAGCAGGCATCCCAGTCCTCAATCAAAACCGTATCGCGTCCATGGGAGCCATCAAAAGAATCTTGCTCGGTACCGGTTATCTGCCGCAACGCACCATCCTGGAGTGCGACCTCATAGATAAAGAAGCGGCGATGGTCCGAATCGGCCGGCGTGTGATCGCAGTACGAAAACAGTATCTTTGTCGCGTCGAATGAAAGATCTGGATGTAACACCGAACCCGGCAATAGCTTGTCTTTGAGCAAGACCGTTTCCCGTGGCTGATCTTTCCACGAATCGAGAATCACTAAACCGTCGCCGACTCCACTGTGGCGGCCGAGGTATTGATCTGACTGGTGATTGAATTTCGGCGGCGGGCGTTTGTTGATCAGCAGACGGTCAAAGTCCAACAGCGGATGTGAAAGAATGATCCGCCGACGCAACTTACACGTTTCCTCGTACAAAGATTTCGGAAACGTGCCCGGGGATGTGGCTGCCGATTTGATGCGTTGTTCTAACGCGAGAAGTTCTGCCGCCAGCTTTGGTTGGTGGATGCTCGTTGCCACGAACTCCAACGTGCGCTCCGCCAACTCCAGTCGCTCGATGGTAAGCCGGCAATACTCTTCCGTTGGCTCCACTCTCTGATCGGCCTTCTCCGCTGCCAGCGCCGAGAGGCATGTGCAGGCAGAAACCGCCAACAGAATTAATAGTTGGCGGAAATTGACGTGCAGACAACATCTCATGGCGAATCTCCGTTCGTCAACAATTGACCTTTCATCCAATCCACGCATCCATCTCACTCGAAATGCATCACTGAGGCCGATCGCGAGACGGGGGTCGGCGGCGGTTCGACAGAATCATCCTGTAGATTTGCTTGCGAGTACGTCATTTCCTCGGGCCGTGGATTTTGCTCCGGTGCGGAAACCATGCGGATGAAGGAATTCAGGACAAGCACGGCAACCATGCCGACCGCGAGACAGGCAAGAGCTTCTTTTAAATAGCTGGCCGTTCGAGAGCTGATCCACATCGTTTAGCTCAAGGGAAAACGTGATCGTGAAATCTATCGAGACACCCACATCGGTAACCAAAAGACGACAACCGGGGTCCAATTTAGGGGCTTTGGGGTGTTCCGTCTACCTTAATCCTGTGAATTGTTGTGGAATGGCCTAGCGAGTCGCTAGAGTTTCCGTCGGGCAATGTTTGATCCGAATTGCTTCATTGTGTTGGTTTTTTGGGTTATCGCTCGATTTGCACCGCCTGTTTACCTGCTGACAGAATGAGAAAGCCATTCTTAATCTGATTGGCCACGGGTGGCCTGTGGTCGATCGAAAGCTTGTCTGGGGACGGCGATCCCAAGCTGGCAAGATCGATTCGGAGTGTCAGGTTTGGCGGCGTTTGTAAGGATATTTTGAACTGAGTTGGGCTCACATCCCAGGCCACTTCAAGTGGGCCGGAGGGTGTTGGAATCGCACCATGACGCTGGTGAAGGCGGTTGGAATGGTGATAGTGCAACACAACTTCCCGGAGTCCCGGTTGCGTTGGTTCGATGCCCAGTATGTAACGCGAGAAGAGCCCGGGGAAAAACGCGCTTTCGGTTTGAGCGTCACTTCGTCCAGTGGTGATCAGCGTGAATACCCCCTTGCGTCCACTTCCGTTGAGCCACCATTCTTCCCACAGCGTTCCATTTGTCGGGGGCGTTATACGCTCTGCCCAGGATCACCATTGCACTTGGACTACCGGATCCAACTTCACGAGGGCCCAGCGGAAGTCGATCAAATACGCCGCGCCCAGGCAGCGTTCGCCAGATAGCGTTCGCCAGATAGCTCGGGTCCGATTTAATTTCCCACAACATGTTGGAATTGCGTTCGTGGGCACGGGAGTCAAGGAGTGTGACGATCTTCGCGTCTCGCAACCAACCGCCAGAACGGAAAGCATCGACAACGAGTGCGCGAATCTCGCACGAGGCGAGCTTCAGTTCAGTAGGCTGAGGCTGGCAAAAGTCGATTAGGTTCCAAGGTGGGGAGTTAAGGAGGGGCCGACACTGAACCAAGGTCACGTCAAATGCACGTTGGCTGAATACACAGCAATTGGATGCCGGCTACCCGCGCCGAATCCACCGGTGTGAAATAGTCGAGGTCAACGATCTCGCAACCCAAACGCCCCATTCCGTCGACAATCGACTTCGTGTTGCCGCAGATGTGAAGCCGAACCGTCGCACCCATCGCCTGTAATCCGTCAACCAACTTTCTTTCGTAGGGCCACACATACTTTTCGTAAGACTTGGGTCCGATTAGCGACGCTGCAGCGTCGCCGATACCGATGATGTCGGCACCGGCATCGATCTGTGCTTTTCCGTAACGCAGCCCGAGTTCAACAGTGAACGCTAGTAGGTCGTGAACAAAGGCCGAATCATCGTACAAATCCAGCATGAAGGTGTTGGCGACTGGCGGGTGTCTGAGTAACGGTTGGAGGGTGAATCGCACCGTAAGGACAAACATCTTCACAAAGCTGACAATTGACGCATGTGTCGGGTGGAATACTTAAACGCCACTTCGAAAAACAGGACAGCACGCGCAGAATTGCGCCGTAGGGACAGAGATACCGGCAATAGGGACGGCCGACGAATACACTGATCACCAAGATGCTACTGCCGAAGATCAGCATGTCAGTGTTTCCGCCCATGCGGAAAAAGGGGATGAACGGGTCGTAGCGACAGACGATAAAGCCCGTTTTGGTGGCGGCGAATATCACCGCCGTACCGAGATAAATGTACGCCACCAGACCTAATGAATGGTCCAGCCAACGGGGTACCGCGACGGTGCGGATCGCAATCAATTCCTGCATCGCGCCGAGCGGACACACCGACGCGCAAAATGTTCGACCGAAGAAGAGAGTGAACACGAGCGGCAGAATAAAGAACGCTACGACCGTCAACGGCACCACATACGTGGGATCAAAAATCGCCAAGGCAATATTCTGCGTCGCCCCCACGGGGCAAACACATCCCTCACGCCAGAAGCCGAACCAGAGCAAGCAGGAAATCGTTAGCAGAACGATATTGCGGCGCGAACGCGACACCAACGTGAAGTAGGACGCCAGAGATAAAGCAAGGAACAGAATCAACACGTCCCAGACCGCTGCCACCTCCCCTTCGACCTCTGGGACGCTGGCGGTAGGAATCGGATGATCGGCGAACTCGGGCACCGGGAACATAAGATCGGGGGCCACATCGTCCGCGACGACGCTGCCCAGCAGGACGACGACAATGATCGACACGAAGCTCAATCGGAAAAAACTATTCACTCGCTTGAACCTGATCTATCAGTGTCTGTGCTGCCTCGTCCCCTTGGCCTGCCTTTTGCCGAATGACTCCGTACGCCACTTGCTTTAGCCGATACGGCTCGTCAGACGATGGATTGACGAAAGCGTCGCTGGGGCAGGCAACCGCGATCGCACACTCATTGCAGTTCACGCAGCGATCGTGCATGACCTGCAGATAGAGTGAACCATTCATCAATGCACATCCCTTGACGCACAGGGCGCAACCAATGCAAGCGTCCGTGTCGATTGTGTACTCGTAAAAGTTCTGACCAGCTTTGCCTTCAACAAAGGTCCGGATAATTGCTTCGGTGGGACACAGTAAGTCCTCCGCAGCCGTATCACGACTGTCGAGTCCGTCAAGTGTGTAGTAGCCAGTACAACGGTTGCAGAAACCACACATGTCGAAACACTGCACACACTTCACTGCCGATTCGTCGAGCACACAGTAAGTTGCACAGTTTCCGCATCCGACGCATTTGTCAGGATCAATCTGCCAACGAGTCTCTCCAGCCTGACCTCGACGTCCGGCGAGAAATCCACCCAGCACACCGACCGACATGACGCTGGCCACTCGAACCCCATCGGCAAGGAAATCACGGCGGTCGGCCTCTTTTTCTTTGCTCATGATGCTCCCTCCTCGCCGTGCTCTTTTTTATTTGCTTCCGCTTTGGGTAGCTCACACCGATCAAACAGCCCGCAAGTTTGGCAGGGTGATTGCAGACGCACGCACCCACGACCGAACACGCGGTTGACCAAGTTCAGCGACAAGACGGTGATGCCACCGAGCAGGGCGTACCGCCCAACTCGAACCAGCAGTTGTCGGCGATCATCGTTGACTTCAGGATTTATCATCCGATACTCCTTGTTCGCTCTCGGTCGAAGGGATTGTCACGGCTTGGTCGGTCTCCGCACGATCCGTTGGATTGAATACGGCCTGGCTCGTATCGATACGCGATACGTTTTCTTGGTTTGCTTCGTTTATGTCTTTTGCGATGCGATTGAAGATCCGAACTGACTTTCGCCGTGGATCCAAAACCAGAATCCGTCCTTGGCTATCAGTCGCCACCTCAAAGACCGCTTTGGCCTGAACCGCACGCGGGTCTCCGAGTTCGGACTGGGCGACACCCAACCGTTTCGGGCCGGCGACAACGCTCTCGAATTCACCAAATTCGCTGTAAACCTTGACCCGTGGAACGCCCTTTTCCGACGTCACAATTCCCCCGCCTGGCAAGCTCTCGCCAACGGTGGCCCACCGATGGCAATCGAATCGCCGTTCTCTCCGAGAAACCTAGGCCATTGACCCGAAACCTCTGACGCGACGCCAACTCCAGTTACCGGTTCGCCCGGTTCGGGACGAACAGCACTCGCAGCCTGGTCAATCGTTTGATCTCGGCCCGGCATCCGCGCCTAAGATCAGTCGGTTGACCGATTGTCAGCCAACATGCAAGGGATCCGATACCGATCGCCGCAGTCAGCGTAGGAAGGATCGCTTCAGCAGGTTGGATCTTCACTGGAAATTCCTTGGTCGTATCCACGAACGCCACTCAATGCCCGATGCAATACAGATGCTCGTCGCTACGGACAAAAATCTGACCGTCCGAAAAAGCGGGAGTCGCATTCGTAATGCCGCCTAGATCATTACTCGCGACCTCTTCGAATTCCTCTGCGTTCGGTTTGAAGACAATCGTCGTGCCTCTCTGATTGAGAGCGTAGAGATGTCCGTCAGCTAAAACCATCGACGCCCAATGGTCCTTGGCTCGGTTCTTCCAGACGCTTTCACCTGTGTCTGCTTCTAGACACTCAAGGGTTCCAGGCCCTGAGTTGGGTCGGAAGATGTGCCGGCCAACCATGATGCCCGTACCAACGCTGTTGGGATTCCTCTTTTCAACGTGCCATAGTCGATTGGACTCGGTGATGTTGCCGGTTCCGCCGAGCTTGAATCCCATTGCCGGTCCACGCAAATCTGCCATGGCGAAGCAAATTCCCCCACCAATCAACGGTGACGAGCTGGCTGCGTCGTAACGCGAACCGCTCAATCCTTCGCACCACCAAAGCAAGTCGCCACTCTCCGGATCGTAGCCGTTCACTCGCGTGCTGGTGGCACAGATGATTTGTTGCTTGCCAGCAACTTGGGCAAGCACCGGCGTGCTCCATGAGCCAACGTCGTCCGGACTTTTGTCACCCCCGTACGGTTCGTCGGTTTCCCAGATCGTTTTGCCGCTGGCCAGGTCAAGCGAAGTCAAGAATGCTCGTTCACCAGGACCACATTGCAGCACAACTCGGCCGTCGTGAATGATCGGGGAAGAACCGTAACCCCAGATGTGCTTGAAGTCGCCCAGATCCCGCGACCACAGCTCCTTTCCAGAGAAATCGTAACAGTACAAGCCCGCCGAACTGTGCCAAACCACAACGCGATCACCATCGGCAGCTGGTGTCGTGCTACCAAAGGGATTCTTGCCATGCGTCGTGTCCTCACCGAACTCTACGGTTCGCGTCCAAAGTTGCGTTCCGTCCGATCGGTCAAAGCAAAGCAGGCTTCGCTTGCGTCCGTCCTCGGTAGCGCTGGAGAGGAAAACTCGCCCACCTGATACGATTGGACTGCCCGCTCCACGATCGGGCAGATCAATCTTCCACTTGATGTTTTCTTCCGCATCCCATGTGACAGGGAAGCCACTCCCTTCTGCAACACCATCGCCGCCCGGACCACGGAACTGCGACCAGTCACCTGCCTGCACTACTGCTGACAGGAAGATCGCGGCAGAACACGCTGCCAGAAAAACAGTTCTCAACTTGTTCATCCTCTAGTATCTCCTCGTGCTACAACTGCCGCGTGGTGGCGCCCGCGGACAAGTGATGTTCCATTGGTTTGGATCGACTCTCGCATGTTGCGTTCCGTTCGTGCCAAATCTTTCCACTTCGCGTTAGAAATGGAGCTCGATGAGATCGCCCCATTGGCATGTCCCGCTGACATAGCGTCGATGACATCGCGCCCAATAACTTTGCACACCAACAACTCTGGATACCAAACGCAACCTTTGCATCGGCGCTTGTTGAGTCGGCTGCACTGCTCATTGTAGCTGCATGCTTGCGTTGTAATTGCAGCGAGTGATGCAACAGTAAATTGGCTTGGATCCTGTTCAACTAAAAATCAGAATCTGAGATGGGTTCTGTGCCATCTATGACGATGCGTGAGACGTGGCGTCACGGTATGTCGCTGCGGCTCATCTCTCGTCGTGCGAATACGCACGACAATCGGCTTGCTTTGTAAGTTCCTGTTCCGTGCGTACCAAGCGGCCGCGGCTTTCGACGCAATGACTCGCAATCACCGTGTTCGCACCGGTTTATTTGCAGGTGTGGTGGAGCATCGGGTGCTGATTGCTGCGAATGGAATATCGCCACAAAAGGATTGGGCAGTCAACCAGCCAGCTGAACTCGCGCAGGTCTTGCTAAAACTGTTGAAGATCCAGCTGAACTTCAACAGTTCACAGACTGGCGGCAAGAAAATTTTTCTCGCTGATCTGATTGTGCTGGGTGGGTGTGCAGCCGTTGAGGATGCGGCGAAGAAGGCTGGACACGAAGTGCGGGTAGCGTTCGCGCCCGGTCGCCCGGTCGCCCGGTCGCACCGACGCGACGACGCACCGACGCGACGCAGGCGATGACCGATATCAAACCGTTCGCGGTCCTCGAACCAAGAGCTGATGGGGTTCGCGATCACTTAGGACGTGAAATTGATCGACTGGGTGCAGAGCTACTGATCGATCGAGCTTCTTTGTTGACGCTGACTGCACCGGAGATGGCGGTCCCTGTCGGCGGCCTGAGAGTCTTGGGTGCCAACGCCGGGGCTGGCCCACTTGCTCAACTTGGCGTGTTCACCAAACACCCCGAGACTTTGACCAATGATTTCTTCGTTAACCTGCTGGACATGGGCACTCATTGGCAGATGTCACCTGTCTGCGATCACTTCTTCGAAGGACGCGATCGCAAGACGGGTGAGGTGAAGTGGACTGCCAGTTCTGTCGATCTCGTGTTTGGTTCGAACTCGCAACTTCGGGCCATCGCGGAAGTTTATGCCAGTGAGGACGCTCAGCAGAAGTTTATCAATGACTTCGTGGCGGTCCGGAGCAAGGTGATGAATCTCGATCGCTTCGATCTTGATCCCGCTCAGTGAAGTGGAGCGAAGTCGTCGCGCTTGGTCAACGACAAGATTTCGAGTTGCCCATTGTCGGGCGTTCGGTATTTGGCTGGGGCGTGAAGTCACACCCGTGGAAAGGTATGAGAGAATCTGTGCTGCATGGGACCCTCGGTCTTCGTTCTGTGTGAGTACGAGGGTTTCCATTTGGCCGATGCTGCGTTCTTGACCAGCAACCCAAGCAGAGTCAATCGACAAATTCAATTCGAATCGGGCGATCGGTTTGCTGTCGTTAACTCGTTGGCTGGAAGCAAATTTCAGCACTGGCTGGAAGCGAATTACAGTAAGAACTTCCAGCCGGATGTCGGCAATTACTTCTCGTCGAAAGCCCCGGTTTTCATACGGGGGAAAGCATTCAACTTTTCAGCTTCCGTCGGACACTTCAGTCGGCATGACACGACCGACGCGGACGGGCTAGCGGCGACGCGGGTCTCGCTGGTCAATTTCGATTTGCCGACGGTCCCGGAACCTCGGATTGCCCTGTGTGAGGCGTTTGCTGCGACAAGCAAGGGCGGCAGGACGTGCTGCTCCTCATGACGGGTGGCACTTCCGTAGCTCCCATTTTCATCAATACGGACTGACTCTTCTGCACCGTTTTCGTCGTTGCCTTCACCGAAGCTGGGTGACTTCTCAGCGGCAGGGACTGAGCTTGACGCGATCATTGCAGTCGGAGCGTAGCGAAACCGAGTGGAGACAACGTAGCCAATTGAGGTGGCGATGAAACGAATCGCTGGCTTCGTCGCGTGAGAGCAACGAAGCAGTGGCAAGCAGCAGCTAATGCTTTTCGAAGGGCAGCAAGTTTCTTGCTGATCTATCTGCTGGCCCTGGTGAGCCCTCGTGATGTTTCACCGGCCAGCTGTCGACAACGCCCCTGGCTTACCAAGGGCATCGTGATCTGAATCCGTCAGCAGCGGATTACTCTGAATCGATCCAGGTGGTCGCTTCATCGAGCTTGGTGTGATCGAAGTATTGGACCTTCGCCGTTGTGAAGGGCTTGCAGAAAGCAGCCATTCCGGCTTCCCATTTCGATTCGCCGACGATGGCAAGACGCTCGATATCTTTCCAGTGCTTGAGGTCAAACTTCAAGTCTTCCCAAATCGCGCCCGCAGTCCAGCCGTGGAAGTCGTGCATTTCGAACAGAATGCGAATCTTCCCATGGTTCGTGATCTGTTCGTCAACAACCGGTGTGAACGATTCGTAGACTTCTTTGGTCAGCTTGCCAGTTACTTTGACATGCAGAGTTTTGCCAGCTGAGACAATGTCGATTGCTTGGTCCATGGTTTGACCCCTTCGCTAGAGATACCGGTGTTTTGTTGCTCGAAACGATTTAGTTGGTGTCGCAATGATCACGAATGAACTCGCGAAGTCAGGGTTCGATTCAGGGCGTGCCAAATCTCTGCCCTTTGCGATCCCCGACCTCTATCCGTTCTCGCAGATATGGTCGCGTTTGGCGAGGCCCCGAGCGATTCGTCGAATCCCAAAATTCTCGTCGATGGGCAGCGTATCTCGTTGTGACGATTTCACGGCTGAGGCAAATTTGGGGGCGTCGCCGCTGTGGAATTGGATCTGACCGGAGGGATAGGTTGCTGGCAATTTTTGATCCATACCGCTCGCCATTGCGACCAAATCGCATCAGGCAATCGTAGTTGGGCAAATTCGTCGAATTCTCGCTAAGTCGCGGGGAGGCGGTGAGTCCACCATCGGCCTGGGTCCGCGATGATCTGGGTCCGCGATGATCTGGGTCCGCGATGATCTGGGTCCGCCATGATCTGGGTCCGCCATGATTTGAAGCTGAGTCTTGTTAGCAAGCGGTGGGGCGGCCCCCCAATCGGTGCAGTCCTGTTTGCTGCAGTCCCGTTTGCTGCAGCGGCATGAAGCAGCCTTGCTGTCCCGTCGAACAGACACGTTTTCACGCTGATGTCCAACGCTTGATGGTGTGATTGTCGTTGTGCTGGGTTTCACAGCATCTTGGATCCACAGAGTTGGGGTTTCACGGAGCCCGAAATAGAGATTCTTTGTGGGCGATATCCGAGCTTTCAAAAACCGGTCTTGTCATCGTCACGCGATTCTTGCGATACGGATTTAGGTTGTACCTCCAGGATGGTCAGAAGGAGTTTTGGATAGATGAAAGCGATGGTGCTACAAATCTCGGCATTGGTCTTGTTGATCGCCTTGAATTTCGGTCTTACGTCTCGGTCTTCGTTTGCTGACGAGGTCGTTCCGCCCTCGCCGACGGAACGGTTGGCGCGAGGTCTGAATCCCGCGAATTGGCAGATGCCTAAATGGAAAATGCCAGACTTTCCTTCGCTGCTACCGGGCAACGACGAGAAAGCTCGGATCAAGAAAAAGAAGGACGGCTTCTTCGGCGAAGTCAGCAAGACGGCGAGCAACAGCTGGAACAAGACAAAAGCAGCGTTCAGTCCCGATAACTTTTCGCCCATGCAGATTTTTCCAGCCTCTTCACGCACGCCAACGAAGACGAACGAAAAACCGAAAAAGGGTTTCTTTGAGTCTCTATTCTCACCGTGGCCTGCTCGCGAGGAATCGAGTGACACGGTTAATCAATGGCTCAATCAACCACGGCCCAAGTAAGTACTTGTCAGCAGATGGCAGCGGAATTGCATCGCGATTCTCGCTGCCCGTATGACTCGTTTCAAATGGCCGTGACGTGATCCGAATTCGCGGCGAAACTGAGGCAGTTGTTGTTGATTGGCAACGGCGACGATTCGCGACTCACGCACAACGTGGCGATTTGAGTCGCTGCCGATCTAAAACGCTGTTCGGTTGAATCAAGCGGCGATCGGTTCCCCGTCAATGAATTTACCAGTCGTGCAATTCACTACTTGGTCGTTCACGCCAGTTAGATCTTCCAGCCATCTCGGTATTCTCGCTGGATGAATTGCTTTAACTCTGGCCGACCCTTCACTTCCATTTTTTCGGCGTCCCATACCAGCGGCGTATTCGGTTGGCGTTGAGCGAGAACGCCCAGCAAAATGGTCTCGGTCATTGGACCGGCCAGTGAGAAGTTTGATTCTCCCTGATCGATCTTGCCGTCGACCGCGTCAATCCATTCCTTGTAATTGTCTTGGTCGCGGGCGCGAGGTAGCGATACTTCCGGCCAGTCAAAACCATCAACCTGGGATGACGTCTTCAACACCCAATTGTTTTTTGACCGCTTGAAGAACAGTTTGCCGTGTTCTCCAATGATCACGCTGCCGTAGTCGGCGAAGTTCATGCCTTCGAGTACCTCCTCACTTGGATGGTTGTACTCATTGCCATTCTTGATCAGTTGCCATGAATCGCGATCGAAGTGGGCATCGACATATCCATCGTACCAATGGAATTTAAAGCCATCTTTAGCGGCATACTGACTGGGGCCGAAGTCCCAAGTGAGGATGGAGTTGATTGGAGGTGAGTAATCGGTGGCACCCTGTTGTTGGGCAACAACCGATTGGGGCGACAGACGAGGCCCCGAATCAGGCTGCATCGCCCAGTAGCCCAGGTCCATGATGTGACATGCCATATCGCCAAGTGCACCAGTGCCGTAATTCCACCAACCACGCCACGCGAACGGCGCGATCTTCGAACTGTAATCGACAAAAGGAGCTGGGCCGATCCATTGATCCCAATCAATTCCTTCGGGGACCGGTTCTGGTTTTGGCGGAGCGGCGAATCCCTGCGGCCAGATGGGACGATTGGTCCAGGCGTGAATTTCTTTGACCTTGCCGATCACGCCGGCCCGCAAGAGTTCGACGCAACGCCGCATATGATCATTGGCATGGGCTTGATTACCCATTTGAGTTTTGACGCCGGTCTTTTTGGCGATGTCGGCTAGCATTCTTGCTTCCCAAATGCCATGGCACAGCGGCTTTTGGCAATAGGCATGCTTGCCCGCTTGCATCGCTGCGGATGCCGCGTGAAAGTGATGGTGATCGGGAGTTGAGATGGTGACCGCATCAACTTTGTCACCCAGGTCAGCCAGCATTTCGCGGTAGTCCAAGTAGAACTGCGCGTCGGGGAACGAAGCACGGGTTTCTCCCATTCGCTTCATTCGACCCTGCAGATTGGAAAGTTTCTTGATGTCGACGATGTCGACTAACGCGACGATCTCGAAACCTGCATTAGCGGATCCATTGATGTCGGCTGTTCCTTTGCCGCCGGCACCGATCCCGGCCAACGCCGGTTTTTCGACTCGTTTCTGGCCGAGTGCTGGAAAAAAATGAAAACCAGCCAGTGCGCCAAGAGTCGTGGCAGTCTTGTTAAACTGGCGGCGAGAGACTTGTTTCGTACGCTGCTGCGGATCGTCGTCGGAATTGAACAAGGTGAACCTCGCAAGTCAGGATGGGAACTTGGATCGCGATGAAAGCGAGCAACGATTGTAGCCGAATGTCGAACCTCATACCGCTGATTTCTGCTTTGTTAAATTCTCCCCGGTATTGGATGCCGGCAACGCATGATTGCGCATTCGTTCTGCTTGGTCTGATCTGTCTGGCTGGGGCTCAAGGGGCGGAAGCTCCCGACTTCGATCGTGAGATTCGGCCGATCTTCGAGCAGAAGTGTTTTTCTTGTCATGGTCCTGAGAAGCAAAAGTCTGGTTTGCGAGTCGATCGTCGTGCTTCGATGCTGAAAGGGGGCGACTACGGTGAGCCGACCCTTGTTCCCGGAAACTCTGCTGACAGTTTTTTGATCCAGGTCGTCTCCGGTGAGAACGTCGACTTGAAGATGCCTCCCGGTGGTACCTCATTGAGTGAGGACGAGGTTTCGCTGCTTCGTCGCTGGGTTGATTCTGGAGCAGTCTGGCCGGGACAGATGGATGCTTCGGCAGCGCCGCCGCAACCGAAGCATTGGTCGTTGCAGCCGCTGGCCGAAAGAAGGGCGTCTGATTCGATTGACTCGTTGTTGGAATCAAAACTGAAGTCGCTCGGATTGTCGTACTCGCCCCATTCTGATCCTGCATCGCTGCTTCGCCGCGTTTCGTTCGTGTTGACAGGACTGCCACCGACGATTGAAGAGCTCGACGAATTCTTAAACGATCCCAATGGAGTCGATGCAGCGTACGACCGTGCCATCGAACGTCTGCTCGACTCCCCTCGATATGGCGAACGCTGGGCTCAGCATTGGTTGGATGTGATTCGTTGGGCAGAGACGGTTGGCTTTGAAACCAATTTCGAGCGGCCTCGGGCTTGGCCCTATCGGGATTGGGTGATTAATGCGCTGAACGAAGATAAGCCCTACGACCAATTTCTGTTTGAACAGATCGCTGGCGATACGGTCGGGCAAGATGCAGCACTCGGTTTTCTTGTCGCTGGCCCGGCGAACTTACCGGGGCAAATCGGACGTGACGAAGATGCAATGCGGCAAGCCAGGCAGGATGAATTAGACGAAGTGATTCGGACCGTCAGTCAAGGTGTGATGGGTCTGACCGTTGGCTGTGCCCGTTGTCACAACCATAAGTTTGATCCGATTCAGCAAGTCGATTATTACTCGATGCAAGCTATCTTTGCCGGACTGACTTACGGTGATCGAAGGTGGCGGGGCGAGCAGAACGATCAGTGGGCGGCTCGAGTGCCTGCGGCCCGAGCGAAATTGAACCGCTTGGTCGAAGAGGTAGCGGCCATAAGAATCGAGCTTGGTTTGCAGCTGGCTGTGCAGAATTTGCATACCGAACGGTTCGAGCCGGTATTTGCAAAATCGGTCCGCATGGAAATCAGTGCGACTGCCAATAACGGGGCTGCTTCACTGTACGAGTTTGAAGTCTATACGGCGGACGCCGCCGATGCTGTTGCCATTTCATCGGACGGAACGGCAGAGTCTAAGAACATCGCGTTGGCATCAGCCGGGGCACAGCCTTCGGCATCCAGTTTTGCGTTGGCAAACCAAACGCGTCACTTTGATAACTTGGTTGATGGGGATCGCGATCGTCGGCAAGCGTTTCCATGGGTCGCGGCAAGTGGCGGTCCCGCTTGGATTCAAGTCGATCTTGCAAAGCCTGCCGTGATCGATCGGATTCGTTGGGATCGGGGTAATGGTGTGCCAGTCCAATACAAAATCCTGGTCATGCCTGCAGATGATTCTGGTTGGGTTGCCGTTGCTGATGCGTCCCAGCGAATGCTTCGTGAAGATGACTTGCGAAAGTCGACGCAGATTTCAATTGCAAATGTATCCTCTGAGCAAATCGAAACGTTGGTTTCGAAAATCTCGCAGTTGCGTGCAGCGCGAGCGGAATTGGCGAGACTGTCGGCGGGACCGCAAGTGTTTTCCGCGCGATTTTCTCAGTCGCCCCAACCTACTTGGAGACTTCATCGGGGCGACCCGATGCAGCGTCGCGAAGTTGCCCCGCCAACCATTCCCGCTGTTCTAGGGAAGCTGGATTTACCGCTTGATGCACCCGATGTGGATCGTCGAGTTGCCCTCGCGAATCATTTCGTGCGCCCTGACCATCCGTTGACCGCACGCGTGATCGTAAACCGTATTTGGCAGCATCACTTTGGCACCGGGTTCGTCGATACACCGTCTGATTTCGGGGTGATGGGGTCGAAACCAATGCACCCAGATTTGCTCGACTTCCTAGCGGCTGAATTGATCGCAGAAGGTTGGTCACTCAAGCATCTGCATCGTTTGATCGTCTCGTCTCACGCATTTCGGCAGTCGAGTCAGCCACGTACTGACGCACTAAAACGGGATGCCGAGTCCCGTTTGATTTGGCGTTTTCCACCGAGGCGTTTGGAAGCGGAAGCGATTCGTGATTCCATTCTGCTCGTTAGCGGGAATTTGAATCTGAAAATGGGTGGGCCAGGATTCAATCTGTTTCAGCAACGTGGTGGCTTGAGTGGCTACACGCCGATCGAAACGTTCACGGGCGATGGATTGCGGCGGATGGTTTACGCGCACAAGATTCGCATGCAGTCGGTCGATGTATTCGGGGCATTCGATTGTCCGGATGCTGGTCAGATGAAACCAAAGCGAACAAGTTCGATCACTCCAATCCAATCGCTCGGCTTGTTCAACAGCCCAATGGTGATGCAGCAGGCGGACGTTTTGGCAGAGCGAGTGCAGTCGCAATGTCCCGATTCCATCACAAGGCAAGTCGATCTTGCGTTTCGCTTGACGTTATCACGAATGCCGCGAGATCAAGAACGGAAGCAGATGGTGGAATTTGTTGAGGGCGAAGGACTGCAACAGTTGTGTCGTGTGTTATTCAATACCAGCGAGTTTTTGTACATCCGATGAATCGATTCAATGGTCTGCTGGAATCATCCAATCGCCGAAGCTTTCTTGCTGGTTCGTCTTCGGCGTTGGCCGGGATCGCACTTTCTGCGCTCGTCGATGCGGATCTTCACGCAGCGAATCCGCCGTCTGAGTCTGCGATCGATCCACAGAATCCAACAGCGGTTCGTCCGCCGCATTTTGAAGCCAAAGCGAAGAATGTGATCGTGATCTTTTGTTCTGGGGCGATCAGTCACGTCGATACATTCGATTACAAGCCAGAGTTGGAACGTCTTGATGGAAAGCCTCTGCCCGGTAACGAAAAACTCGTTTCTTTCCAGGGCCCCAATGGCAACCTGACCAAGTCATTCTGGCCATATCGGCCGCGCGGAGAGTGTGGAAAGATGGTGTCGGATCTGGTCCCGCGGATTGGTGATCTCTCGGACGAGATTTGCTATTTCCATTCGCTGACAAATAAGTCCAACACGCATGGTCCGGCTGAGAATGTGATGAACACCGGGTTCGCGTTTGATGGGTTTCCCAGTATGGGAGCGTGGGTGAACTTTGCTTTGGGAAGTGAGAATCAAAACTTACCTGCCTTTGTAGCGATTGAAGATCCGCGCGGGATGCCTCAATCGGGGCCCAATAACTGGGCCGCCGGTTTTTTGCCGGCTGCGTTTCAAGGCACACCGCTGAACGCCGCTAAACCTATTCGATTTTTGCAACGGCCTGACGGGATTTCGGCCCAATCCGATGCGTCGGCTCGTTCCGCATTGAAGTCGTTGGAAGAATTGAATCAACGTCGCTATCCGGGCGACGCACAGTTGTCGGCACGATTGGCCAGCTATGAACTTGCCGCACGGATGCAGTTGCATGTGCCGGAGGTTGGCAATGTTCAAGCCGAACCGGAACACGTGCGGAAACTGTATGGTGCCGACAGTGGGAATGCGACCAAAGCCGCATTTGCAAATAATTGTATTTTGGCAAGAAGACTAATCGAGAATGGTGTTCGGTTCGTTCAGTTGTTCAACGGCGCGTATGCGTCGGGTGGGAACCTGAACTGGGACGGACACAGTCGCTTGAAGTCGCAATACGATATTCACGGCGACATCTTGGACCAGCCGGTTGCCGGATTGCTGACAGATTTAAAGCAGCGCGGCATGTTGGAATCGACATTACTGGTTTTTGCCACGGAATTTGGCCGCATGCCAATGTTGCAAGCTGGCACATTCGGTCGCGACCACAACCCGCTAGGATTCACCTGTTGGATGGCCGGCGGTGGGGTTAAGAAGGGATTTAGTTACGGTGCCACCGACCCGTTTGGGTTCCGCGCCCAAGAGAACGTGATGACGTCACACGACCTTCACGCGACGATATTGCACTTGTTGGGACTTCGGCATCGCGAGCTAACGTTCTATCACAATGGGATTCAGCGGCGTCTCACCGATGTGCACGGAAAAGTGATCTCAGAGGTGTTGGCCTAATCCATCGAACGCAGAACACAGCAGATCACCAAGTCGTTGCGTGGACTTGGTGACCATGGTTTGTCGCGGGGATTGTTTGTCGCTGAATCACTGTTTGCGGGCGATCGGCTGCTCGCGTTGAATTCGACTAGTTCCCAAACTGAAAGACGGTGGTGGTCTTGTAGGTTTCGCCCGGTTTCAGAATGGTGGTTGGAAAGTTTTTCTGGTTGGGACTGTCGGGGTAGTGCTGTGTTTCGAGACAGAAGCCGCCGCGATTCACGTATGGCTTTCCTGACTTACCGGTCAGGCGACCGTCCAGAAAGTTGCCGCAATAGAATTGAATTCCCGGTTCGGTGGTTCGGATCACCATGGTCCGACCAGACTCTGGTTCGTGCACACGAGCGGCGACAGTCATGCCGTCACCGTCACGATCGATCACGAAGTTGTGATCATAACCCAGGCCGAATTCGAGTTGCTCGTTGTCCTGTGAAATGTCACGACCGATTGCTTTGGCGGTGGTGAAATCAAAAGGGGTTCCAGTGACCTCTGCCAGTTCGCCGGTAGGGATCAAGGTGGAAGTGACCGGTGTGTATTTCTTTGCATTGATCATGAGTTCATGATCTAAGATCGTGCCATCCCCTTCCCCTTTGAGATTGAAATAGGTGTGCTGAGTCAGGTTCACGGGAGTCGCTTTATCGGTTGTTGCGTCGTATTCGACAATCAACTCGGTTTTGTCAGTCCATTTGTAGGTAACTTTGATGTTGAGATTTCCCGGGTAGCCTTCCTCTTTGTCCTTAGCGAGGTAGCTCAGTTCCAAGCCAGACCAGCCTTCACCACCGACTAATTTCGCGTCCCAGACAACTTTGTCGAATCCGATCACACCGCCATGCAAGTGATTTGGCTCGTTGTTCTTCGCCAAGCTGTAGGTCTCGCCATCGATCGTGAATTCGCCGTTGGCGATCCGGTTACCGTACCGACCGACGATGGCTCCGAAATACGGTTTGTCCACGGCGTTGATATAGTCTTCGACTCGGTCATAGCCGAGAGCGATATCAGCCATTTTTCCGTTGCGATCCGGCACCATGATCGAGGTGACGATCGCTCCGTAGTTGGTCACCTTCAGCTTTGCACCGCTGCTATTGGTAAAGGTGTAAAGCTTGATGTTGTCAAAGTCGCTAATTTGCTGGGCGGCCACGGAGTTGGCCAACACAGAACAAAGCATAAGGAGAGCGAAGATGTTTTTCATGGTGGTGCTAGAATCAAGGATGGAATCACTTTTGGCTACCATGATAGCAGGACTGTTTGCTGCTGGGTGGACCTGATCTGTTTCCTGGATTCATGCGTATTGGACGCGTTTTTGCGTCAGTTTATGGATGCCGTCACAGCAGGTGGGGGCGATCGCAGCGGCCGAATCAAAACTTCCAGATTTGAGCATGCTGCAAGGGCTCGCAAGCAATCGTTGTCGGAATGGACGGAAGTCAACCGTGATCGGCCACCTTCGGCAGCGAACAAGTCGGATTCCCCCGCGGTGTCAGGCAGTCATCCTGCTGGGGAAATGCAGTCATCATGCAAGTCGTCTCGCTCGTTCGGGCAAAACGCGGCGGTGAGTGTTTCGCTGCATGTGTTGTCACCGCTGTCTGAGCAGTTGCCATCGAAATGATTCAGAGATCGACAGCTTGATTGCTCAGGCGAGTGTGTGGAGATGATAGTCACCTTGGTTCAGCGTTTGTTGTGCTAGTTCGATGACGTGTTGGTGATGGGTAAACAGGATCACTTGCGTGGTTTCTGACAGATCAGAGAACGCGTGCAACGCGGCAGCTGCACGCTGGTCATCGAGTTGGATCAAGCAATCGTCAATCACCAGTGGTATCGGTTTGGTCAGGCCAATTTGATATTCCAGGCTTGCCAAGCGGAGCGCGAGGTAGAGCGTATCGGCTGTTCCGTCGCTCATGGCCATTGATGGGACTGTATCGCCATTCGCCTTGATTCCGAAAAGCGTCGCTCGGCCTTTCGGATCGTAGTCCGGTCGCAGCTCGCGATAGCTATCGCACGTGAGTTGCTGAAAGTACTTGTTGGCGAATTTCAAGATTGGGCTTTGGTGCGCTTTGCGATAATGATCGATTGCACGACGAAGAATCATCGACGCAATTTTTGTGCGTGCATAGTCCTCGCAGTCCCGATTCAATTCGCCGGCGGTGAACTGGATCGACTGCACTAATTCAGAAGCTTGGGCACCGCCGTCGATTTTTTCGAGCTCGTGTTGGATGGCACCGACTTGTTGTTGTAGATCGGCCTGTCGTTCACGCTGTTGTTTCAGGCGTGTTTCTTCGTCAGCGATTTGACTCTCGAGCGTTCCGGGCTGTTGCTTGCCTGCCTCCTCAATGAACTCAGCGAGTGGGATGTCACCCGCCAGAATGACGAGCTGGTTTTCGAGATCACGCAACTCTGATTCGAATTGACAGCGTTGGGCTGAAGCCCGCTCAATTTCTGGCAATTCATCAGCGGTCTCGCATTCAGCTTCTTTACACAGTTCTGCGAGGACTGCCTCGCATGCGTTTTGCTGGGTCTGGGCTTCTGAAAGTCGTTGTTCTGCCTGGTCGATTTGATCTCGAAGTGTGCTGCGTGTGTTGTCCGCGCTGAGCTCAGCTTGCAGTTTTTGGTAAAGTTCGTGAGCGATTTCCGTTGTTGGTCGTTCGGTGTCGGTTTTGAGCTGGGTGGTGGCAACCAATCGGTCGACTCGGGATTGGAAATTTGATTCATCTTCACCAATCGAGTGGATGCGTCGGACCAGGATATCCCGTTCACGTTTTTTGTTGTGCAGGTCGGTGATTTGGTCAAGCATCAACGAGACTTCATCGGTGCCAACGCGTTCATCTCCTGTGAACGATTCTGTGACGCGTTGCCATTCTTCACGCCATTGGTCGATTTTTTTCTGCGCCGTTTCCAGTCTGATTTCTGCCTTTGGCGATTCCTCGGCAAGTTCGTCTCGGCGGCGTCGCAATGCATCAAAGTGTTGTCGTTGATGCGAGGCTTTGCCGCGGGCCGCCAAGGCCGAATCGTAAAGCGAAATCAGATCGTCGCTGGGCACCTGACTTGGCAGTTCGTCGGTTGGTTCAGCGAACAGGCCACCTTGGTAAAGGTCGCCTCCCGGCGTTTTTTCCGTTTGGACACTGGCGGGTTGGTTGTGCGTAAGAGCTTTGCTGAGTCGTTTGAGAGCGACATCGATTCGGTTTTGGAGCTGCTCCATTCGTCGTTCGCCATCGCGGCATTGGGTGAGTGTTTCGCAGAACAAGGCATGATCGGTGACCCAACTTTGCATTCGTTCCGGTTCGCCCGCTTCAATCCCACATGCTTTCCAAGCGGCTTTCCATCGCTGTTGATGAATTTTTACACTATCTGAAGCGGCTGTCGCCTCGGTTTCGAGTTGATGGCACTGCTCAGTAAGTTGGGCTAGCTGGCGGGCTGATTGTTCGCGTTGGTGGATTTGTTGATGATGCGTTCGCATCGTGTCATTCAGCTGATCAGCAAGGTCGATATGCTGGCAGAGCTCGTCAACTTGTTTGACAATCTGTTTCCGATCTATGTCGGAGGAATCTGATGCCAACTGACGCACTTGGCTTGCGGTAGAATCGCGTTGTTGTCGAACTGTCGTCAATTCCGCGAGCGTTGGCAGCGGAAGCTCTGACTGCTGTTGGGAGATCTGTTTCGCAAGTTCCTCCTGCTTTTGCTTTGATTGCAAGGCTTGATTCTGGACGTTTTCTCGTTCGCGTTTGGCATGGTCGATCGCCTCGGTCAGTGAACGGATTTGCGATGGGGCCGGCAGGGTCAGTTCAGCTGCTTGATCAAGATCACCGTCAAAACCTGCTAGGCGACGGGACAATTGTTCACAGCGTTCTTGTAGCGAATGATTGGCGTTGCGTTGATCGGTCACCGCTTCCAGCATCGTTTGCGGATTTCCAACCGCGTCGATCGCGTTGGAGACGACGATCGGATCAGTCGGCGTGCCAAGGGCCGCTAGTTCTTCACAGACATCATCTGCGCGACGCTGTGTTGATTCGACTGAGTCGCTTGCTTCATTCCGCTGGCTAATCAGTGTTTCGTAACTGGAAGCCAGTTGGCGAATTCGATTGCGACTGCTATCTGAAAGTTTTAGCTTGTCGATGGCATGTTCCATCGCCTCGGGCCAGCGATCGGCAGTATGCTGTGCCGGGATATCGGCGGAGAGTTGGCCGAGCAGGTCAGCAATTTTACGATCGAGGTTGTTGCGGTTTCGTAGCAGGCCTTCGCCGTCTCGTTCTGCTTTATTCCGCGAAGCAACCTCTTGGAATACCGATTGAATCTCTTTTTGTTGATGAAGAATTGCGTCATCGACGGGCGACTTCTTCAGTCGGCTTTTCATTTCAGTGATGCGGCGTTGCGTTTCATTGCTGCGACTGCGGGCGATTTCGCGATCGGAGACAGTTTGTCGGCGCCTTTCAGTAAAAGCCTCGTCGAGGTGGGGTGATTCACGAAGATTGTTCAGCATCTCGGTGGTTGCCCGCCAACTTGGAATGAGCGGGACGGCCTGCTTGAAATGTCTGAGTTGGTTGTGTCGATGGATCGATTTCTCGATCTGTTTGCTCAGTTGCTCTGATTCGGTACGACGGGTGACGAGTCTTTCTCGCAGGTCACGATATTCTGCCGGTGGGACCTGTGCCTGATGCAGGAGGCCACGTTGTTCTTGGATTGTTTGGATCGATTTGGCGATGGATGTTTTCGTTCCACGGGGAGTGAAAATTGACGCAGACAAGTCATCGAGTTCTTTTTGGATGTCGCGCAATCGGCCAATTCCGGCTCCGGCGGAGAACAGGATTTGTCCCAAATCACCCTCACCGCTTAGGACTTCTCGCCCGCCTTCGACCAAGGCTTCATGGGAGAGTCCAAATCTGGAGAGAAATGATTCACGCTGGATGCCGTTGAGCATGGCGGCGATCACGTTTTCGTCGATTGGCTGATCATCATCGGCATCGCGAAGTGTCGCTTTTTTTCCTTTGCGGCGAACACAACCAAATTCTTGATCCCCGTCGATTAGCAGTCCACCCACGCGGAGGTGTGGATTGGCATGCAAGAAATTGTCTTCGGTGCGGTGGTGAATTCCGAACAGTAGCGACGTGATCGCGCGGAGTGATGTCGATTTGCCGGATTCATTGGGTCCATAAATCAAATGGAACCGACGCGGCCCTGCGGATAGATCGAGGGTGACGTCGGTGAATCTTCCAAATGCTTTTAAGTCCAGTCTAGCGAGAATCATTCGGTCGCTCCTTTCTGTAAACGGCCAAGTATTTCGGCCGCTGCTGATTCCACGATTTCCTCGGTCCATTGCGATTGGTGAACCGGCAACGCATCGATTTCGCTTAATTCCGTTGGCAGTTTTCTCAGCAGGCTTTGCAGTTCTTCTTGGATGGTGTCACCTGTCGTTGGATCGTTTTTCATTTCATCGATCACGCTGCTTAAACTTTCCAAAGGGCCTTCCAGTTCAGCGTGCTGGATCCCTTGTTCTGGGATCGTGGTGCGGATTTTGCAATCCTCGAGCCAAACGCGTTCGCGACCTTGCGCGACGGTGACGGCTTGCATCGACGCACGGACTTGTTTGTGCTTTTGCCGCAAGAGTTGGTTCAATTCACTTTGTCCAACCAATTCGACTCGAACCACCAACAGGCGATCGCCTGCCGACGGTAGTGTTTCGTGGAGCCATGCCTGGAAGGCATCGGTAACCGCATCGATGTGCTGCAATCCAGTCACATCCAAACGGCAGACCATCCATCGAACGATATCGAGTTCGTGGAATTGGGTGTCGCACTGGTTTCGGTCATCGATCTCGACAATCAGGCATCCCTTTGGTCCCGATTCACGAATGTGGCGACCTTGTATGTTTCCGCAGAAATGAATTGGGGCTCCACCCTCCAGCGTGAATTCACCACGTGTGTGAACGTGCCCAAGTGCCCAATAGTCGTATTGTTTGTCGGTCAATTGTGCGGGGGTGCAGGGCGAATAGGAATCGTGTCCTTCGGCGCCGGTCAAGCTGGTGTGCAGCATGCCAAGGTTGAACATGCCCGAGATCGGCGCTGGGTAGCTGGATGCCAAGTTTTCAGTTTCGGCCCGCGTGCGAAATGAGCGGCCGTGGATTGCGATGCCGAGATCCTCGAACACTCGTTGATCGACTTGATCAGATCCCAGCATGATCTCGCTGCCATCTGGATTTAAAGGGAGTGGCAGGGAGGATGTCATGACATTTGCCGCGTCATGATTGCCTCGTATGACAAGCACTGGGATGCCGGCTTGCACAAGACGAGTGGCTTGTGCCACGAAGAATAGGCCTGTGTTTTGATCGTGCCAATCGCCGTCGTACAGGTCGCCGGCCACGACGACTAAATCGACAGTCTGGTCAATCGCCAGGTCCACCATCGATTCCAAAGCGCGGCGGGATGCGCCACGGATACGTTCGACAGGCGCTTGCTCATACGTGCCCAACTTTTGAAGTGGACTGTCTAAGTGGATGTCGGCGGAGTGAAGAATCTTGCGCATCGCGAAGGTCCGTCATCATTGCGGGGAATGGAGGTGAGTTTGGGATTGATCCGATTGGCGGAACTGGATCGATCTTGTTGCGGGCGGGATCGCCACGTCCAGAGTTGTTTTATCGTCAGTTTTCTGACGCTCTTGTTCGGTTGATTGAAACCAGTTTGGATCACCGGTTTGGAAGAGTGTTGTTTCGGCTTGCGTCGGATCTTCGTCACACTGCAGCGCATGGAAGATCAAAGAGGCGTGAGTGCGAGTTTCGAAAGCTTGTTTTCTGGTAGGCGTGATCGTGATGTACAAGGCTTGTCGTGCACGGGTCATTGCGACGTACATCAAGCACATTGCTTCATTCATTTGGGTTTCGGCTTGTTCGCCGAAGACGGTTTGCCAATGTCGGGGCAGGAAGTGCCACTGCTTTTGATTCAAGTAGCGAGTCAAGGCCTTGGGAGGGTGACCAATTTCAGGAGCATCGGCAACGCAGTTTCCACTTTGACGGGTGAGTGTCGAGTCGAGTTCGGGCAAAATGACAGCATCGAATTCCAATCCTTTCGATTGGTGCACGGTCATCACCCGGATGGGTGCTGCTTGGGGCCGTTCAACCCGTTTTTCGCGGACCAAGCGGACAAAGTCAGTCACCCTTGCTCCCGGTGAGGGTTGGTAAGACAAGGCGAGATGAGTGAGCTGTTTCAGCCGATCTGTTTCGCGGGAATCACAGTGTGGGGCGAGAATCCCCGCTAGGAATTCGACCGTTTCAGCGATCCCGCGATTTTCCAAACGGCAGCGAATCGCGTCGGCATCGATCCCTTTTTGTTGACCGAGCGGTGTGCCAGAAACATGAAACGCCCAGCGGCCATCACCAGGATGCTCCGACATCATGAGGGTCGACAGCACGACTTCGACTGCGGCCGAATCGGTCAACGGGTTACCACCTTCTTGGCTGACTTCTACACCCTGACGTTCCAGCAAGTAGATCAGTTGAGCGACCGCGACGTTGTTGCGGGTCAAAATTCCAATCGATTGGTGGGGTGCCTGACGATGCAGATTGGCAGCTTGTGTGGCAACGTCGTCAAAGAGAACCATTCGTTTGGCTTGCGCATCGGCGTCTTCAATGATCCGGGAAGTGCCAAAATGAACAAACCCCGGCAGCGCTCGATGGGCTGATTCGTGTATCGGGAAGCGACGCGCGAATCGTCGTAGTGCAGTCGCTTCGTACATCAATTTGTCAGCCGGGTCACGCGAATCAGCGGCGGCGGCCAGAGGGTGACGAACGAGATCTTTGAACGTCTTATTGACAACATCCAAGACGACCGGGCTGGTGCGGAAGCTTTTGTTTTGCTGGACTTCTAGAATGTTGGGCAGGTGATCGGCGACCGCATCAAAAATTTCAGCAACGCCGCCACGCCAGCCATAAATCGCCTGCTTCGTATCACCAACACAGAAGAATGAATGCGCTTTGGGATGATCGTCCGGGTTGGCGGATTGTGCATCATCCGATTGCGCGTCGGCAGTCGCCGCGCGGGTCGCTAGGGGCCGCAGTACTTGCCATTGAATAGACGAGGTGTCTTGGAACTCATCTAGCAGGACATGGTCGATCGCGCCGTCCATGCGGTGACTTAGGACGCGATCATCAATTTTCGAAAATTGATTTGCTAATCGAACAGCGATGTCATCAAATCCGAGTGTCCGAGCAAGCTGTTTCAGCTGAGTGACTTGCTGATGATACGCTGCCAATAAGGTGGCGGTCGCTTTATTTTGAGCACGCATCAGGGAGAGCGCATGACTTTGGACGCACTTGTAGAGTACGTCGAATGCTGGCTCCAAATCGTCCGGGAAGGCAGATCGATAGTATTTCAATTCAGAACCGGTCCGCCGAGCCATGGCGATGTTCGCGATCAGGGTATCGGTGGTGAGCTCACTGAACTGATGTTGTTCCAAACGATCGGCGAGGTCTTGAAGTTTTGACTGCAAACGTTTCTGCTTGGGGGT
>JAQWPZ010000142.1 GCA_029245125.1 Rubripirellula sp. | reverse complement strand
ATGGCTGGTCGGCGAAGGTAGCTTGCTGCTGTACGGTGATAGGCCGCCGGACCGCGATCAAATTGGGGTCTATGCCGAGTTGCAACCCGACGATGGTCCGCTTTAATTATCGGCCTCACAGCTTGACCGAAAATCAAACGTTCCAAACCGTGGTCTGACCGTTTGGACATGAATCGTTAACACTAAATACCCGTCTCACCAGAGAGAGCCAGACACCTCTTGGACCGGGTTGATAAGACACCAACGCCATGCCTCGCGATTTTCTTAAAGGTGCCAAAGACGAATACGACGTCGTCGTCATCGGCAGCGGATTAGCCGGAATGACATCGGCGAACATTCTGGGCCGCGCCGGCCACCGAGTGCTGCTGCTGGAACAACACTACAAGTTGGGCGGCCTCGCCACTTGGTTCCTGCGGCCCGGGGGACACACCTTTGACATCTCCCTGCACGGCTTTCCTCACGGCATGATCAAGTCGTGTCGTCGCTATTGGAACCGCGACATCGCCGATCGCATCGTCCAACTCAAGAACATCCGGTTCGATAATCCTCAATTCTCACTCACCACCACTTTCAATCGCGAAGATTTCACAAGGTTGCTGACGACCGATTTTGGCTTGGCCCCACAAACGGTCAGTGATTTTTTCGATACCGCCCGCGGGATGAATTTCTACGACGATCAAGCCACGACCACCCGCCAATTATTTGACAAATTCTTTCCCGGTCGCGATGACGTCGTGCGATTGCTGATGGAACCGATCACTTACGCGAACGGTTCGACCTTGGAAGATCCCGCCATCACCTACGGGATCGTGTTCAGTAACTTCATGAGCAAGGGCGTGTTCATTTATGAGGGTGGCACCGATGACCTAATTACACGAATGAAGAAGGAACTGGAGTCCAACGGCGTCGATATTCGAATCAATTGTGGCGTCGATAAAATTGATGTTGAAAACGGTCGCGTTGCCGCCGTTCACACCCGAGGCCGACGGATCGGTTGTCGCGCCGTGGTCAGCAATGCCAATCTGCGAACCACAATCCTCAAGATGATCGGCCCGGAAAAGCTGGATCGATCCTTTGTCGAAGAAACCGAGGCCGTTCGGCTGAACAACAGCAGCACTCAGGTCTACATGGCCCTGAAGGAAGGTGAAGAAATCGATGAATCGTCGGGGGACCTGTTCTTCACAAGTACGTCCAAAGAATTCCGCACCGATCGACTTCTCAGCCGCGACATCACCAGCCGCACCTTTAGCTTTTACTACCCACGCGCCCGCCCCGACAAAAAGAAAGAACGTTACGCAATCGTCAGTAGCACCAACGCCAACTGGTCCGATTGGGCAGATTTAAGCGAAGAAGATTACAAAGCGAGCAAGGCAGATCTAGTAGAAACCACGATCGATGCGCTAGACAACTACCTGCCCGGCGTTCGAGACAAAATCGATCTCGCGGAAGCAGCCACTCCGATCACCTTCAACCACTACACCCAGCACGAAATGGGGGCCAGCTTTGGCACCAAGTTCGAAGGTTTGGGCGTCAGCCGATCGTTGCCCCAACAAATTGGCGGAATGTACCACGCCGGCAGTGTCGGCATCATCATGAGCGGATGGCTGGGCGCGATTAACTACGGGGTCATCGTCAGCAACGAAGTCGATGGCCAGCTCACCAGCGAAAGCTCTCACGTTCGCTAACCTCGACGGCGATTGGAGCGTCACCAATCGTCGCAAGCCAATCATCAGCCTGCGAATCGGGGAATACGAATCGGGGACAGCCTGCGAATCGAAAGATTGACGAGCGATGCCTGCCCTGCTTCTTCAGACCGCAGACCGCAGACCGCAGACCGCGTGCGGCAAACTTTTTCTGCTCAATCCGGTCTCTTCCAACCATGCTGAGTGCCAAATTCGGGTAGAACAGAGGACGGCGCGACCGCTTCTCGGTTGGCCTGATCGACTCCGGTCTGCTTGGGAGGACATAACGATGTACCGCAAAATCACACTCACGATCATTCCGCTGCTAGCGTTTGCCCTGCTGACGGTCGGCGATGCATCGCGGGCCGAAGCCCAAGCGGGCGGCACCTACCGGACACCGAATTACAGCTATCGCACGCCTAGCTACAGCTATCGAACTCCGACCTACAGCTACCGCACGCCCACTTACAATTACCGCACGCCCAACTACAGCTATCGAACGCCGAATTACAGTTATCGAACGCCCTCCTACGGTTACCGGACACCGAACTACGGTTACCGGACACCGAACTACGGCTATCGGACACTGAACTACGGATACCGCACACCGATGACGCCATCATTCGGTGGCGGCTACCGCTATCCGGTCACGCCGTATTCACCATTTTAACCACCCCAAGTCGCCCACCTCGGCAATTAATTTCCTCACGCCCTCGGCACGAACACCAAAGCAGCGGCAATGCTGACCCGGCCCCCGCCGTCGGTGGCAAAAAATGCCGCTTGGATCGCAAGAATCTTACGATCTGTCCGCGGCCATCACGCCCCCGGTAATCGAGCTGCTTTTTCGAAGAGACCGAGTTTTTTGAGGCGGGTGTGGTGTTGATGAAACCGGTGCTTTAACCGGCCCAGATTTACCGACCGCGACTTCCACTTTACGCCGACTGTAAACTAGAGGGATGCCACGCTCCTTCATTCTTGCCGCCACCCTTTCAATCGCCCTCGCCTCCGCGGTTGGGGCAGAGCCAATGGATCAGGCGGTTTTCGACGCAGGCGGAAAGATATTTCGCGAGCAATGTGCCGATTGCCACGGGCCCGACGGACAAGGCACGGAATCGGAATACAACCAACCACTGCTGGGTAACGGCAAGCTCCCGGAATTGACACGAGTGGTCGAATTGACGATGCCGGAGGGCGATCCGTCCCAATGCGTGGGCAGCCGTGCCGAGCAGGTCGCTTATTATCTTTATCATGAGTTCTATTCGCTGGCCGCGAGGCGACGCAAAGGTCTCGCTCCCGAGCCGCGAATTGAACTGTCACGATTGACGGTGAATCAACATCGCAACTTAGTCGCTGACCTGATCGCGGCTTTCACACCACTGCCGCAATACGAATCTCAACCGCCTGCCGGGTACCGCAGATCGACTGGTAAACCACGACACTCCGCAACGTCCATGCTCTCCGAACCAGGCTTGCGCGGCGCCTATTTTCAATCGCGGGGGATGAGCAAGGCGGATCGTTTGAAGCTCGAACGAATCGACCGCCGCATCGACTTTGATTTTGGAGGCGGCAGCCCGATCGCGGAGATCAGCGCCGATCAGTTTGCCATCATCTGGGAAGGGTCTGTCACTGTTCACGACAGTGGTTATCACGAATTCCGAATCCGCACCCAAAATGGTGCGAGACTTTATGTGAACCACGGTGCAGTTCAAATCCGCAACCGTTTACGCGATGACAGCTCGGTAGCGGGAAACGCTGCATTGATCGATGCCTGGGTTGGTAGCGGAAAAATGCGAACAGAAACGGCTCGCATCTTTTTAATCGGTGGCCGTCGCTACCCGCTGCGACTTGAATTTTTTAAGTACCAAGACGACTCCGCCTCCATCTACTTGGAGTCGAAATCGCCCGGAGGGGTTTGGCGGGTGCTGAATCAAGATGACCTGTCGACCGCGCCCGCCAAGCGGATATTTGCCGCAGACATTCCCTTTCCCCCCGATGACCGCAGCCTGGGGTACGAACGCGGTAGTTCCGTTTCGAACCAATGGCACGTTGCAACCAGCGATTACGCGGTAGCGGCCGCCGGGGAAGTGATTAATCGTTTGCCAAGTTTGGCGAAGATTGAAAACGACACCCCCGAACGTCAACAACGCATGCAGCAGTTTGCCAACGAATTCGCGGCGCTCGCCTATCGGCGACCAGTAACGGACAACGAGTCGGATCGAATCACGAAGATGCTTGCCGATCCGACCGATGATCTCGACCGTCGACTGCTTCGTGTTCTGCTGATGATATTGAAGTCACCGAATTTCCTGTACACCCAACTCCCCCTCGGTGAAGCACATCACGCGTACGAAAAATCCGCGTCACTTGCACTGATCATGTGGGATTCGATTCCCGATGCTGACCTCACCGCTGCAACGGAGAGCAATTCGCTGAACTCACCGGATGATATCCGGCGGCAGGCCAAGCGAATGCTTGATGATCCACGCACACGGGCGAAACTCGCGGGCTTCTTTCGCCACTGGCTGGAAATCGAAGACCGTGATCTCAGTAAAGATCGCGAGTTGTTTCCAGAGTTTGATGCTGCGGTCGTAGCAGACCTGCGGACTTCGCTGCTGCGGTTCATCGACCAAGTAGTTTGGAGTGAAAAATCTGATTACCGAAACTTGCTGAATGCGGACTACTTGCTGCTGAACGATCGGTTACAAGCCGTTTACGCACCCCGCAATCAAAGCAAACAAGCCAGCGAGTCCGACCAACCGCCGAGTTCCACATTCCAAGATGGCGACTCGCTCGCTGGTCAAACCCAATCTGCCGAGTCACTCGATGCCCAATCTGAGGCTGCCGATGAATATCGCCAATTCAGCCTAACCGACCAGAACCGGTCAGGCCTGCTGACTCACCCCTACCTGCTCAGTGCGTTTTCCTACCACAACAACACATCGCCAGTGCATCGCGGCGTTTTTTTGACCCGCAACATAATCGGTCGCGGTTTAAAACCACCTCCCGAAGCAGTCGCCTTCAACGATGACGAATTCCCGGCCAATTTGACAATGCGAGAAAAAGTCACCTCGTTGACGCAGGCGACTAGTTGCATGTCATGCCACTCGATTATCAACCCGCTTGGGTTCACGCTCGAAAGCTATGACCCAGTGGGTCGATTTCGCACATCGGACGGAGAAAAACAAGTCAACACAAAGGCGCAGTATGTGTCCGCGAACGGCGAACCCGTCGAGTTCAAAAACGCGGTCGATCTTGCCAAATTCGCGATTGCGAGCGAAGATGCCCATCGGGCGTTTGTGAAACAACTGTTCCATCACCTCGTCAAGCAAGACCCCGATGCTTACGGCGAAGAAACTCTGAGCCGACTGGTCGAATCGTTCGCCGCCGATCAATTCAACGTCCAAAATTTGATGATCGAAATCGCGGTTGTTGCAACAGCCAACGGCGAGAGTGAAGATTGACAAGCGGGCAGAGTAATCATGGTGCCGAGAAACATTGTTGCTCCGACCGATCGTAATGCTGCCCACCAAGACGTCGTTCAAGCCGGCAAAATCCTCCACAAAGCCGAACCATGCCTGATTCCAATCGCTTTCGCACAACGCATCGCCGGCAGTTCTTGAGAGAACTGGGGATCGGATCAGTGGCGGCCCTGCCGTTCCTTAGTGGCTTGAATAGTCTGGCAGCCCAAGCACCCCAGTCACCTGCTCGCAAAAGGCTGGTGATCATGTTCTCTCCGAACGGCACGTTACCGGATCAATTTTGGCCTGATCAGTTCGAGCACGAGAAACAGCCCGGGGACCAGCTCGGGCTGCAACTCCAATCGATGCTTACCGCACTGGAACCCTATCGCGATCAGATGTTGATGCTGAAAGGTGTCGACAACAAAGTCCGAGGTGATGGTGACGGCCACATGCGGGGCATGTCGTGTCTGCTGACGGGACGAAAACTGAACCCCGGAAACATCCAAGGTGGTTCAGACAACCCGGCTGGCTGGGCCAGCGGGATTTCAATTGATCAGGAGATGCGAAATTTCTTTCAAAGTCAAGACGCTTCGCGGACGCGGTTCGGTTCCTTGGAGTTTGGCGTTGCTGTCCCCAACCGCGCGGATCCCTGGACTCGCATGTGTTACGCCGGCGACGACAAACCGTTGGCACCGATCGACGATCCAGCGCAAATGTTTCGCAAACTGTACGGGGGTTCAACCGATCGCAAAAGCGTTGCCAGCGTGTTGGATCATGTTCGCGATGACCTGCGTCACGTGTCGACGCGACTGAGCGGCGAAGACCGAGCGTTGCTCGATCGACATCTGGAACATGTTCGCAAGCTAGAACAAGACATCGCGACCGCCCAACAGCAATCGGAACGAACCCATCCAGAGCCTGACATTGACCCTGAAATTGAATTAGTCAACGACAACACGCCTGAGATTTCCAGGATGCAAATTGACCTACTGGTCAACGCGCTCGCCAATGACATGTGTCGAGTCGCAACCCTGCAATTTATGCGAAGCGTTGGGCAGGCCCGAATGCGATGGCTCGATGTCGAAGAAGGGCATCACTCCCTTTCTCATGAACCTGACAAAAACGCCACAGCTCAAAGCAAACTGAAGCGGATCAATGAGTGGTTCGCGTCCCAACTTGCAACCTTGGCCAAGCAACTCGCCGAAACGCCGGAACCGAGCCTCGGTGAGGGTAGCATGCTGGACCACACGCAAATTGTTTGGGTCAATGAACTTGGCAAAGGCAATTCGCACACCCTCGACGACATCCCGTTTCTCTTGATTGGGGGCGGTGCCGGTTTCAAGACGAATCGCGCACTCGATTTCAAAAATGTGGCCCACAACCGGTTGTGGCTGTCGATTGCTCATGGACTAGGCCATCAGGACTTAAGAACATTTGGTTCTGAACGTCTGAGTGAAGGTGGCGCGTTGGAACTGGCGTGATATCGCCGAAAGGAATTCGGCATTGAGCCGCGAAGTAATCTCTGTTCGCGGGTGCCGCGTTCACAATTTGAAAGGCGTGGATGTTGATGTCCCGCGTGGACAGCTCGTTGCTATCTGCGGATTGTCCGGCAGTGGTAAAACGTCGCTGGCTCTCGATACGCTATATGCCGAAGGCCAGCGCTGTTACATCGAAAGCTTTTCGGCTTACACGCGGCAATTCCTGCAACGACTGGATAAACCAGACTGTGACCAAATCGCTGGAATCCCCCCCGCAATCGCGGTAACGCGAGCCGGCGGGTCGAAAACCAATCGTAGCACCGTCGGCACAACCACCGAAATCGCGGATCACCTGCGATTGCTGTTCGCGAAATCGGGTCAGCTCATTTGCCACGGCTGCGGCAATCCAGTTCGCAGTGATGATCCGGCAACGGTAGCGGAGGAGTTACAGCAACTCCCCGCCAAGAGTCGATCCATGATCGGGTTTCCGGTTTGGCTGCCAGACCGACAATCTGCCAGCGAAATCTTGTTGGGGCTGCAACAAGAAGGTTACTTACGGTTGGTGGCCGGCGAAAAGACATTTCATCTTTCCGATGCCGATCGATCGTCGCTCGCCAAAACGGTCGGACGCAAGGGGATTGAATGCGTTGTCATCGTCGACCGCGTCACCGGAGACGCTGAACTAACGCGTTTGACCGAATCGTTAGAAACCGCGATGGGTGAAGGGCACGGCCGAGCCGTCGTGCTAACCTCAGCCCCGCCGGAAACAGCGGAAACAGCGGAAACAGCGGAGACTACCGAGGCTCCAGCAATGCCGCGTGTCGTCACGATTGACGAGCGTCCATGGCAGCAAAGGATCATCAGCCGCGATCGCCGCTGCGACGCCTGCGACATTGACTATCCCGATCCGGCGCCACGCTTGTTCAACTTCAATAACCCCCTGGGCGCGTGCCCAACCTGCGAGGGTTTTGGGGACGTCGTTGACTTCGATATGGATTTAGTCGTTCCCGATCCAACACTCTCACTCGAAGAGGGCGCGATCGCTCCCTGGCGAACTCCCGCCTATGAACATGAACTGCAAGAACTACTCGCTCTGGCTGATGATTACGACCTGCCAACCGACGTGCCGTTCAAGAAGCTGAAAAAGAAGCAGTTGCGTTTAATCAAGGAAGGAGCACCGGAATATAACTTTGGTGGGTTGAACGGATTCTTCGCTTGGTTGGAACGCAAAAAGTACAAGATGCATGTGCGGATCTTTGCCGCCCGCTATCGCAGTTATCGCCCCTGCCCGACCTGCCATGGAAAACGCCTCAAACCAGAGGCATTGGCTTATCGTGTTGGCGAGCACAACATTGCCGATGTCCTGGCGATGAAAGCCAGTGAGTTATCCGAGCTGTTCGCGAATTTAAAATTGCCGAGCCGCGAAGCTGAAATTGCCGCCGAACCGATCTCGCAGATTCGCGATCGGTTGGGGTACCTGCAAGACGTCGGACTCGGCTACCTACAACTTGACCGAACCCTGCGAACCTTGTCGGGCGGAGAGACTCAACGCGTCGCACTGACTTCGGCACTAGGCAGCAGCCTCGTCAATATGCTGTATGTATTGGACGAACCAACGGCCGGCTTGCACCCAGTGGACGTCGAGCGGTTGTCGCACGCGATCCTTGGATTGCGTGACCGTGGGAACACCGTAGTGGTCGTCGAGCACGATGAAACAATGATTCGCTTGGCCGATCATGTGATCGAAGTCGGTCCAGCCGCGGGCACCGCCGGTGGCGAGATCGTCTTTGAAGGATCACCCAAAAAATTGTATCGGGACAAGAACAGCTTGACCGGGCAATTCCTGACCGGCAAGCGAGGCTGGACGCTTCGTGATCGTGAACCGCGGAACCATCGCGGTGTCATCTCACTGCGAGGCGCCAGCGGAAACAATCTGCAAGAAATTGATGTCGACTTTCCGCTCGGCGTACTCTGCCTGGTGACCGGCATCTCCGGGAGTGGCAAAAGCTCGCTGGTTCAAGACACACTCTACGGTGCGATTCGTCAACGAAAGCACCAAGAAGCAGCCAAGCCATTGCCGTTTCGATCCATCACCGGTCTCAGCCAGATCGACGATTGCTTGTTGATCGATCAATCACCGATCAGCCGCAGTCCTCGCAGTGCGCCGGTCACCTACGCCAAAGCGTTTGATCCAATCCGAAAAGTGTTTGCTGCAACCGTGGAAGCGAAAACACGGAATTTCGGACCAGGCCATTTCAGCTACAACAGTGCCAAAGGACAGTGCCCACAATGCGAGGGCGCCGGCGTATTAGAAATCGACATGCAATTCATGGCTGATGTGTCCATGCAATGTCCTGAATGCCGTGGCACCCGATATCGAGACGATATTCTGCAGGTCCATTATCGGGATCGCTCGATTGCAGATGTGTTGGCGATGACCGTCAAACAAGCCCACAGTTTCTTTCGCGGTCATGAGAAGGTCCAGACTCGACTCAAAGCGATGATCGATGTGGGTCTGGAATACATTCATCTGGGGCAGGCAGCAACCACGCTTTCCAGTGGTGAAGGGCAACGCTTGAAACTAGCAGCTTTTCTCGCCTCAGCATCCCGACGTCGCACGCTGTTCATCATGGATGAACCGACAACGGGCCTTCACTTCGCCGACATCGTGCGGCTGGTGGACTGCTTTGACGCCTTGCTCGCCGACGGTCATGCCTTGATCGTCGTCGAACACAATGCGTTGTTGATGCGTGCCGCCGATCACCTGATCGATCTCGGCCCCGGTGCGGCTGACCAGGGGGGCCAAGTGGTGGCGGAAGGCACACCAAGCGATGTTGCCAAGGTGAAAGGCAGTCGGACAGGTCAAATCCTGAACTGACCGGACTCCGCGATTCCTGTAAGCCAGCGAGGAGTTGCCAGCGTTTACCACGCCCGTGTTTACCACGGCTGCATTGACCACGCCCGTGTTTACCACGCCCGCCAATTCTTCGTTAACAGACCGTTCCACCGGCCTGCACCGTAAAACCTTTGTCAATCTGACAATCTTCTGAGAATTCACCTGCTGCGTGGAGTGCTGCCCCGACATTCATGCGTCAAACTGAGGTGATGATCTACGACTCCTGTAGATCCCCGGCCCACGCGAAGGTGAATTCCATGTCGTTTACACGTTTACTTGTCGTGCTACTGCTCGCAGTCATGACCTGGCACTCGGCCCCCGGCCAGCAGCCAGCAGTCAACGGCCAGCAGACAGCAGTCAACGGCGCAGATTCTGACAAGCGAAGCTCAATCACCTCACTACCACCGATTTCTCGAGCGATCCATGACGCGATGCAATCGCGCGACTACGCCACTGCGGTCAAGCAAATCGAATCAGCACTCGGCAAGAAAGGAACCAAGGCACGCGACTACTTGCTGTACCTTCAGGGTGTCGCGTTGACCGAGGCCGAGCAGTATGACGCCGCCCTTGTGACGCTGGAAAAATTAGTCGAACAGTTCCCCGATGGTGAATGGGCAAGCCGAGCAAGGTTTGGTAAAGCCCACATTCATGTGCTCCGCCGACAATACACCGAGGCTGGCGAAATCTATGCATTGGAAGCGGAGCGTCTACTCTCCCGAGGCCGCAAAGATGACCTCGCACAAATCTATTTGGAGTTCGCCGATCGTTACTTTGATGGGATTCCCACGGAAGATCCTTCCCAAGCCAAACAGCCCGATTATCAGCAAGCGCTAACGTACTACACCGAAGCGGTCAAACTGGGACCCACGATTGGCCTGCGTCAACAAATTGAATTCCGAATCGCGCGGTGTCAGCAAGAACTTCAACAGAACGACAACGCAATCGCATCCTACCAGAGCTTCTTGCAACAGCATGGGGAAGCTGACCCGACCTCCGAAACACCAGCCCCCGAAGCGATGCTGGCGGAAGTGCGGTACCAGTTGGGCCTCACGCAGCTGGCTGCATCACTGCCGACGCAAACGCGACGAACCTGGCGAGATTTCATCGAACACTGGGACGAGCATCCTGATCCGCCCGCCGAGGTCCGAGCCCTGCTCGCGAAAGCTGAATACCGTCTGTCGCATACCTACGGCCTTCCGCAACCGCCATCTGTTGGCGATCTCGAGTTAGCAGTCACCCTCGCCGAACGATTCCTCGAAAGGTACCCGGACCATCCGCTCGCGGCGGTCGCCGAGTTAGAAATTGCGCAAGGTTTTGCCAACCATGCGAGGCACCAACAATCGGTCAAGCGACTACGGGCAATGATTGACAATCCCACCTACCGGCAAGCAACCCAAATCGCGAACGCGAGACGAATGCTGGGACAAGAATACTTGCGTCAGGCGAAATTTAATCAAGCCATCGAAGCCTGGGCGGAATTCCTAAACCAACACCCAACCGATCCCCAATGGCCTAATGTCCAAAAGCGAATCGTCGACACCGAGTTCGCTCGCGCCGAAGCGGCGAGAGCCGAAAAAAGCTACGACGGGGCACGGACGCTTTGGCAAACGTTTCTGAACAAATACCCGTTGGACAGTCGCGCGCCCGCAATCCTGCTGCGATTTGGCGAAATGAAATCGGCTGCGGCATCCGATTTACACCAGCAACGAATTGACGCAGCCGAACAGCGGGGCGAATCGCCGCAATCCGTCGCACTGAACAACCAAAGCAAGACACTGTTCGAAGAAGCAATCGCAGATTGGCGGCGCGTGGTCACGAAGTACCCGCAGAGCAACCAAGCATCGCAAGCTTCACTGATGATCGGAATCACTCTCGAAAATCGACTGGTGCAACTCGCCGAAGCCCTCGAATCATACAAAAAGGTTCAAGGCCAATACGCCGGCGAAGCTCAACAACGAATCACACGCTTGACCTCTCCGCAGTTGCAGTTGGTCACCGAGCGCAAATTCCGAACGGATGAAACGCCGCGAATTCGACTGACTTCACGCAATCTTAAAAACGTCACGGTCCGAACTTACCAGATCGATATGTCGGACTACTTTCGCAAGATGCACTTAGCCAGTGGCATTGAATCTCTTGACATTGCTTTGATCGATCCCGATCAACAATTTGAACATGCCCTAAAAGATTATCAAGATTTCAAACAAATCACCGGTGACATCGAAATCCCAACACTCGATGGCCCCGGTGTCACAGCGGTAACCGTCAACAGCGATGAGCTTGAAGCGACCACGATGGTGGTGGTCAGCGATCTGGACATGATCGCCAAATCGTCACGCAACGAACTGTTCCTGTTTGTTCAAGATATGCTCACCGGCCAGCCCGCCGGAGATGTCAGCATTTTGGTCAGCGACGGATCGAAAGTTTTTTCAGAAGCAACCACCGCCGCAGATGGCACGTTGCAACAGAATTTTGCGGAACTCAAGTCGATCAAAGACTTGCGAATCTTTGCAATCCGAGAAGGGCACATTGCTTCTACCGTCAGCAACCTCAACGGACTGGATTTTGCCGTTGGCCTCTCACCCAAAGGTTATCTCTACACCGATCGCCCCGCCTACCGGTCCGGCCAACTGGTCAATCTGAAGGGAATCGTTCGGTGGGTCAACGAAGATCGCTTCACCTGCAAGCCCAATGAACAGTTCACGCTCGATGTTTTCGATTCACGCGGCCGTCAATTGCATAGTGAAACAGTGACGACCAACGCTTACGGCACCATCCACAGCAATCTGCTGCTACCCCAATCAGCAGCACAAGGTGAATACCGGGTTCAATTGCATCGCCCAAAAACAGGGGTGAACGATTCCATTGGCGAACTATCGTTCGAAACCACCTTCGAGGTCACGGAATATCGACTGGAACCTGTGGAGATCGCCGTCGAAACAGAGAAACAAGTTTATTTCCGGGGTGAATCGGTCAAGGGCACCATTTCACTGAACTACTACTACGGCACGCCATTGGCAAATCAAACCGTTGAGTACCGCTTCGGTCCGGAAGCAGAAATCCGATCTGGGACAACGGACGACCAAGGCAAGATCACGTTCGAATTCGAGACCCAGCGATTTAGCGAATCACAACCCCTGTTACTGCGAGTGGATTATCGCGAACGGGGATTGGCCACCGCCCACACCGTCTATTTGGCAACTCGCGGCTTTGAAATTTCGGTGTCATCGCTACGCGATGTATTCATCAATGGTGAAACTTTCGAAACGATTTTCAAGCTGACAGACCCAGCCGGAGAACCAGTGACAACGGATCTGCATGTGGAGGTTTTCCAACAGATCTCGACAGCCGGCCAAGCCGGCGAGAAATTGGTCGCGACCCATCAAGTCACCAGCAACGCCCAATTGGGCGAAGCGAGGCAAGCATTGATCATCGACGAGGGTGGCGTCTACATCATCCGCGGGACTGCCACCGATCAATTCGGCAATCAAGTCAGCGGACAGCATTCCATTCGAATCTCTGGTGAACAAGACAATACGCGTCTGCGAATCCTGGCCGACCAACTGACTTATGAGGTTGGCGATCAAGCCGAGATTAACCTGCACTGGCGAGAGGCTCCGGCGTTAGCACTGGTCACGTTTGAGGGCGCGAAAGTTCTCGGCTACGAATTGGTCGATTTGCGACGTGGAAACAACCCCATGCAGTGGAATTTGCAAGCGGACTATGCACCGAACGTATTCGTGTCCGTCGCGGTCATGCAACGCAATCAATTCCACGTCGCGGAAACAGAGTTGCAAATCGCCCGGCAAATACGCATCGCAATTCGACCGGAGCGTGGTGAAGTTCGTCCGGGCGACGATCTTCTCATCGAGATTGAAACGACTGACCCTCAGGGAAACCCGATCCCAGCCGAACTATCGCTGGCACTGGTAGAAGCGAACTTGCTGTCGACTTTCAGTGACCGCCAATCTCCCGTCGATCAATTCTTTCACGCGGGACGCCGGCGGCGTTCCGTCCGCCAAGCGACCAGCTGCACGTTCCAATACAAGCCTCGGACCCAGAGTGTCAACAAAACATTGCGGGAGGAAAACAACCGTCGCGAAACCGAACAACAAGAAACTCTTGCGTGGCGTGGATTACGCGATGGTGAATCAATCTCACAATCTGACCCGATGACCCAAGAAGCCGAGGAACAATTTGCCAACGACATGGACGGAATCATCGACCATCTCGGATCTGGGACCGGAGGAATCCCCCAACAAACTGGAGAAAACCCAATCAGGTTTGATTCCCGAAGGAACACCCCCCAAAGTGCTAGCAGAGGTAGTCAACGATTCCTAGGCGAACAGCTTTCGCAAGTTGCCGAATCAGAAACCACCGTAATCCGAGGTGAAATGCGTGACAGATTGGGCGTGACCCAATCTCTTCAAAGTCAGCTCGGCAGAAGTGCGTTGGAGCGAAGTAATGACAGTGTTAACGCGAGCGGACTAGTAACAAACTTTGGTCTACCCCAGGAACAATTTCGAACCCAACAGCAAACGCTTAATGGCCTGACTGCAAAAGGCCGTTTCCTGACACTCAACGCAAACGACACAGGCGTGATCAATCGGTTGCAACAAGACGAAGGAATGCAAGTGATGCCAACACTCGCCCGCAGCGAAACCGCATTCTGGGATCCGACCTTGATCATTGACGAATCAGGAAAGACGCAAATTACGATCACCATGCCGGACCGATCGACAGCCTGGGCATTACGAGCCAAGGGCGTCACCCCCGACACGCTGGCTGGAGAAACGACAGCAAAAGTCATCACCAAGAAAGAACTATTCGGCGAGATGAAATTGCCGCTGGCGTTCACCGTAGGCGACAAAATTAACGTGCCGGTCGAAATCCACCATTTACTGGAAGGCCCACGAACCGTCGAAGCTGTACTGAAAATGTCTGCCGCTGACAAATCGACTGAGCAGAGAAAGACGATGGATGTCCAAGGCCCAGGCATCACCAAAATTGATTTTGAAATCTCGATCGAAGAAGCCAAGCAGGCGACTTTTGAATTACAGGTTACCAGCCCAGAGACGGCCACTGACAAATCCCAACGCATGGTCAACATTCGCCCCTACGGCTTTCCGGTCTATGAAACGGCCAGCGGTTCTTCGAACCAAAGTACCGTTGCGATGATTGGCTTTGGTTCCGAACTACCGGTCACAGAGACATCATTGCAATTCATGATCGGGGCCGACACCAACCACAGCTTGATCGAGAGTGTTCTCGGTGGATACTTCCCGCTGATGCGATGCGGTTTGCCGACATCCAGCCCAACTGAACGAAGTGTCTCCGATGTGATTGGCGGCATTGCCTTGTTGGATATGATCAGCAAGACACGTCAAAGCGACACTCCCCAAAGCACCGCGATCGGACGGCGCATCACATCTGCCGTCGCACAATTATTGTCCTCCCAGAATTCCCAAGGCGGCTGGGCCTGGAATGGATTGGCTGAAACAGAAACCTCCGATCCCTATTTATCAGCCCGTGTGATGTGGTCGCTCGGCGAGGCCAAGCGTGCCGGATTTGTCGTTCCACAAGATTCATTCGCACAGGGCAAAGCGTTGCTGCAATCTTCATTGGCTGCCGCATCCCAGACAGACCTCGCCTTACAAACGATTCTGCTGCACTCGTTAACGTTGGCGGGCTCCGGTGATTTCTCGGTCGCGAATCGACTTTATCGAGAACGCAATCGCCTGAACGCCTCCGGTTTGATCCATCTGGCGTTGTCACTGGACCAATTGAAACGCCCTGAGATGGCACGCGACCTGATCCCATTGATCAAAATTCCGGCCGCAGCAAAATCGACTTTCAACGACCGCACCGCAGTACCATGGATGCGCAACCGGATCGAATTACAGGCATTGTATCTCTTGTTGCTGCAGTCGATTGCTCCCAATGAAACCGAGATTTCCACACTAGCGAACTCACTGTTGGGAGCAAGAGTCGGATCACGCTGGGCCGTGGAAAAAGCGAATGGCCCGGCCATCGCTGCGGTTGCAAAATGGTTGACCCGATCCAAGCAGAACTCCGAAAAATACCGCCTCACGATTTCGGTCAACGATCATCAATGGAAAGAGTTAACGATTGACCCTGAGGTCGATGGCAGCCAACGATGGACCGTTCCGACGGAGTGGTTGCAAACCGACAAGCCTCAACGAATTGAAATTCAATTAGAAGGCCGCGCAACCTTCAGTTACTCTGCCGTCCTGACTGGATCTGTGGCAGCGGACAAAATCAAAAGCTCCACTAATTTGTGGACTGTGTCGCGACGCTTTGAACCAGCCCAACGAAGGATGGATGGAAAAACGATCCCGCGTGGGTTTCAGGTCGTCGACGGAAACTACAAATCGTTTAGCAATCCGCTCACCCAGCTTCCGACTGGACAGCGAACCGAGGTCACCGTGTCACCCCGGCGAATGCGAGTTACCGGCCGAAATGATGAACGTTACGACTACTTGGTGCTGACCGAACCGATCCCCGCCGGTTGCACGGTACTCGACGGATCCATCACTGGGGCCTTTGAACGTTACGAAATCGAACCAGGACGCATTACATTTTTCATTGGCAATCGTCGCCATCCTGGTGACATCCGTTATTCGCTTGTTGGCTACACGCCCGGCGTTTACCGCGCCCCCCAGTCGATTGTCCGAAGTTTTTATGACCCGTCGCTGTTTGCCGTTTCAAACATCAAGGCACTAGAGATTCTTGCGGCAAATGCAACCACCACGGACGAATACAGATTAACACCTGACGAGCTTTACCATTTCGGGCAGCGGCATTTCCAAAAAGCTGATTACGTGAACGCTCACAAGTATCTCAGTGATCTATACACAAACTGGCTGCTGGACCGAAACCAGCACAAGAATGTTGCGCAGTGGCTGTTCACCGCCTCACTCGCGTTGCAAAACCATGGCGACACCGTCAAGTATTTCGAAGAATTAAAAGAGAAGTTCCCCGATATTGAAGTTCGTTTTGAAGACATTCTGCGAGTCGCCCACTCCTATCGTGAACTTGCAGAATACGAGCGGAGCTATCTCGTTTACCGGGCAACGGTAGAGGGCAGCTTTGAACGTGAAAACCAAGTCGCCGGATTCCTGAACGCACGGAACGAATTCGCTCGCAGTGTCGAAATCATGGAAGGCTTGCTGCGTGACTACCCCCGCGAATCTTATGTCGCAACGGCCACCTACGCCGTTGCGCAAGAAACGTTTCGGCGGGCCCCGACAGCGGCCCGTGATGCAAAGTTAAAAGCGGCCGGACTGAACCGTGTCCACATGATTGATTCTGCTATTCAAATGCTCGACCACTTTGTGACCTCATGGCCCGAAGACCCAGCAGCAGACCAGGCAAGTTTTGCGTTAGCCACCGCACTGATTGACCTGGAACAATTCGACACCGCGATTGAACGCTGCGATCAATACGCAGATCGCTATCCCGATAGCCGACTGGTTGACTCTTACTGGTACATCATCGGTTACAGCCACTTCGAATTGGGCAATCCTGACGAGGCATTGGCCATGTGCCGTCAAGTTGCAGAAGCGAGGTTCAAGGTCGCTGAAACTGGTGGTACCCGAGCCGCCGATAACCGCTGGGAAGCGACCTACATCATGGGACAGGTTTATCACAGTCTCGGTCAGGCAAGCCAGGCAATCGCTGAATATACCAAGGTCAAAGAACGATTTGCGGATGCAGCTGAAGCGATTCGCTTTTTCAATCGCAAGGACATCTCGCTCGAAGAAGTCACAACAATCCGTCCAGATGAACCAAAGCAAATTGAGCTTTCTTTCCGGAATGTTCGCCAGGCAGCCATCAAGGTCTACCGGATTGATCTGCTGAAATTCGGTTTAATGCAACGCAACTTAGATCGCATCACGGCAATCAACCTGGCCGGCATTAAGCCGCATCATGAGCAGACAGTTGCGCTCGGTGACGGAAATGACTTTCGCGATCGAACGCATTCATTAGAGCTACCGCTGCAAGAGCAGGGAGCTTATCTGATCGTTTGCCGTGGCGAAAACTTGTACGCTTCCGGGTTAGTTCTGGTTTCACCACTTTCGGTTCTGGTTCAACAGGATCCCGATTCTGGACGTGTTCGCGTCAGCGTCAAAGATGCGACGGAAGATTCATTCGTTCGTGACGTTCATATCAAAGTCATCGGGTCGGCCAACGATGATTTTGTGTCAGGCGACACCGATTTGCGTGGCTTGATGATTGCAGACGACATCCGTGGAAACTGCACCGTGATCGCGGCCGGCCAGGACGACCAGTACGCTTTTTTCAGAGGATACACATCGTTACAGGACGCAAAACTCACGTCTGCACAAGTGAATGCACGACAGCAACAAGAAATGCTCCAACAAAACATGGAGCCCGCCGCACAAGCCGGAAAACAAAGCCTCCGGAACAATTTGTATCGTCAAAACAACATTTTCCAGGAAGAACAGCAGCAGAACTACATCGATTTACTGAACAATCAGCGGAGCGGAATTAAGTCAAAGGAAGCGTTCTAGGCGACCGCGGCCGGCAATCTAAAATTGACATTCCCCCGCTTTTGACTACCCTACATGGGGACAACAAGAGACTGATTTTCCGCAGGCACGATACGTCTTGTATTCCCCCGCCTCCCTGCGAAATCGTCTCTCCTCGCCATCACTACTTGATTACGGCCTTCTTCGTGGTTACTTCCGCCGTCGGTTTATCAACAATGAAAAATGCCTCAAAGCTCGGTATCGCATTTCTGCTTGCCCTTGCTTTCTCGATCAGTACAAACAGGCATTCGGCGTTTGCTCAACAACTGAAATCCCCCAGCGACTTACCGACTGCGGTAGAAACCAGCGACGTACCGACCTCCGCTGATGACGTGCCAGAGCTGAAGTTCGCATTCGACGGGGTTGCTTGGCGGGATGTGATCCGTTGGCTCGCCGATGAAGCACAGCTGGCTCTGCATGTGACCGATTTGCCAACCGGAAGTTTTACTTACGCCGATGGCAGCACCTTCACGCCCGACGAAGCCATTGATCGTGTCAACTTGTTTCTGATCCCACAAGGATTCGCCCTGGTTCGTTCCGGCAGATTGTTGTCTGTGATCAACTTGGCCGACCCCCGCAGTCGTCAGCAATTGGACGCGATTGCCGCTTTGGTCACCGCTGATCAACTGGACAGTCTGAACGATCAGGACGTTGTCAAATGTATCTTTCGACTCGGCGAGATTGACGCAACGGACGCAGTCGATGAACTATCCGTGTTGAACCTGATGACCACGCCGGAAACGCTGGCACGAACGAATCAATTGATCATCATCGATACGGCAGTGAAGCTTCGCAATGTGAAATCAATTATTGATGCTTTTGAATTGGACAAGCTGGACAACGGGACGGTGGTTCAGAGTTTTCCATTGCAGTACGTCGATGCCGAAGACATCCTGATGGTCGCTCGCCCACATCTAGGCCTGGCGACCGATGAGCTGATCGGCATTGATGTCAGTCTTTCCTCCGACCCGCAGGGCAAGAACATCTTTGCCACCGGAGTCAAGGACAAGGTCAAGGTATTGGAAGGCTTGGTCAAGGCGATCGACCGCCCCGAGGTGGATGCTTCGGCAGTCGAAGGCGAGACGCGTCTGCAAGCACACTTGGTCGATGGCGGCAACGTCGAAATGGTGTACGACGTGCTGCAAACCTTGCTGGCCGGTCGCAATGTGCGATTGTCGATGGATGAAACAGCTAGCAGCGTGATCGCATTAGCATCTGACACGATCCAAAAAGAGATATCCGAAACGGTCAAGTTGCTTCAAGCCACCGAAGCCGACTTCGAAGTGATCCAATTACGCTCAGCAGATCCCTACTTTGTGGTGAGCCTGCTCGAGGAGATGTTGGATCTGCCCGATTCGTTCACAGACCCAGAAGACATCGATCCTGATACCCCGAAGATCGACGCAGACCCAGCTTCGATGCGTTTGTTTGTTCGCGCGAAACGCTCGCAACTCGACCAAATCAAGAAGATCGTCGAAGGGCTTGATGGCAAGGCAAGTCGCGAGAACCAAACCAACGATCTTCGCATCTTGCCGTTACGCGGCAAGGAAGCAGAGAGAGCGTTAGAGATCGCAGCTAAGTTCTGGCGGGAAAACAATCCGATTCTGTTGCTACGGTCGACAGATCCAGCCCAAAACACCGAAACGGAGCGTGTCATCGGCGAAGAGGATTTGCGGTCAACCAAGGCTTCGCAGCCAGGCAAGAGCTCTCCCTTTAGGGCTACCGAAACGAGTGACCAACGCTGGCTGACCTCCAAAAACGACAGCCCTGCAGCCCCAATCCGCTGCCAGATCACCACCCGTGGGCTGTTGATCCAGTCGGATGACCCGGAGGCGTTGGATCGTTTTGAACAACACCTGATCACCATCGCGGGTCCCGCCAATTCGACCCCCTCGCCCCCGATCGCGTTCTATCTGAAATACACCAAGGCTGACGATGCTTTGCGGATGCTGGCGGAACTCTTGGATGGCGGTGACGCATCAGCAGTGGCCGACGCCGGCACGCTCGTCAACGGCTTTGTTTCCTCGACCGACAGTTTGTTCGGTTCGCTGATTACGTCACGCGATGGCACGATGACATTGACCGGTGACACGATGACAGTCGTCGCCGATACCCGGCTGAATCGATTGATCGCGCAAGGCACCGAGATCGACATCGAACGGATCGAGAGTTATTTGAAAATCGTTGATAAAGACAACAGCCTCACATCGATCGAAACCTACGGATCCTCTCACGTCATCGAACTGGTCAATACTCGCGCCAGCGAAGTCGCCGCAGCGTTGCGAGAAGCGTTTGCGAGCCGCGTTTCAGCGGGAGCGACCGGCCAACCTGGGCAGCCAGGCCAACCACAAGCCGGCCGCGGTGCACCGCAGCAACCGCAGCGAGGCGGAGACGAGCGAGATCGCGGCAGTGCAGAACGTAGCGAGAAGGGATACGACAAAGGACCGGCCAAAGGGAACAATCAGCAAGCCGCGGGCCGTGGTTCGTCCGTTCGCGACTTAGAACCAAAGATGACCGTCGCTGTTCACGAGCCGAGTAATTCGCTGATCATCACCGCTCCCGCCTCCCTGTACATCGAGGCTGAAAAGTTGGCGAAGGAACTCGATTCACGAGGCCAACAAACCGTCGAAGTCATTTCGCCCCCCAACGGGGCCGTCTTTGAGGCTGTCCTCCAGCAAGTCCTGCTCGGAGAAACCGGCAGTCGGAGCTCAAGCACATCTGGCAAATCAAACTCGCCGTCCCGCATCTCACGCCCTAGTTCTAACACGAGCTCCAAGTCGAGCTCCAAGTCGAGCTCCAAGTCGACACCGAAGCGTTAATCACTTCACCGATCACGGAGAGCCAGTTTAAAAGCCCGTTCCCAATTCATTCAACGAACGGGAGATGGTTCGTCCCAGCGTGCTGCGGTAACGGCGTGCTGCGGTAACGGTGTGCTGCGGTAACGGCGTGCTGAGGTAACGGCGTGCTGAGAAGAAGCGAGTTCGCAAGCAAACAGGTGCCCCCTCGCGATCCATGACCCGTCGCGATCCATGACCCGTCGCGATTGCCGTGCGATTCCCGCCTATCGCATTAACGACGGCCGCGAACCTTCCAGTTGGGATGTGGAACGTGTGCCTGATCCATTATCTCAATCGCACGTGCGACGATTTCTTGGTGTTGACCAGCAATATTGTGTTGCTCGCCGAGATCTCGCTCCAAATCGTAGAGCTGAATATCCCCCGTACTCATCGGCTGGCGAATTGCTTTCCAATTGCCAAACCGCACCGCTTGCCGACTGCCCTGCTCGTAGAACTCCCAGTACAAGAAATCGTGTGCCGATTGTGACTCAGGCTTTCCGACGAGGGTCGGCACAAAGCTAATGCTGTCTGTATTGGCGGGCGGATTCACGCCCGCCAATTCGGCCGCCGTCGCCATCCAATCTCCAAAGTACGCGATGTGATCAGTCGTTGACCCGGCTTGAACGGTACCGGGCCACCACGCGATCCCGGGAACCCGAATGCCTCCTTCGTACAACGCTCGCTTGGTTCCTCGAAGTGGTCCCGACGGGTTGAAGCGATCGAGCTGATGCCCCGCTTCATTGTGTGGTCCGTTATCACTGGTGAAGAATACGAGTGTACGTTCAGCAATTCCCAGCTCACGAAGTGAATCCAAAATCTGTCCCACGTCACCATCCATGCGAGTGATCATCGCGGCTTGTCCCTTGTCTGGAGTGGGCCAATCCTGATCTGTGTAAATGCCATGATCAGGAACTTCGGCTCCGTCGCCAGTCATCCGCGTTGCTTCGTTGTTGGCGTGCGGAATTGTCAGCGGCAAGTACAGAAAAAACGGTTCATCGCGGTATGTCCGTAAAAACTCCCGTGCCTCCTCGACAAATAAATCGTGCGAGTAATCAATGCGTTTGCTGGCAGTACCCCCGCTGAATCCAGCGTAAGAACGCTCAGCCTGCTGAACCACATTCCGCAGTGGCAACTTTTGGTCACCAGACCAAACGAATTCAGGATAGTAATTGTGCGCGTGGACTTGATTCAGATACCCAAAGAATTTGTCGAACCCTTGCCTTAATGGAAATCCCGGTTCGTTCACTTCACCAAGCCCCCACTTCCCGATCAACGCGTTGGTGTATCCGGCTGTACGTAGCACTTCGGCAACGGTGACGTCTTCATCACGCAACGATTGGACCAACATGTTTTCGCCGTTGGGCGCGTTGCCTCGCACCTCGGTATGCCCCATATGCTGACCGGTCATCAGCACACTTCGGCTCGGGGCGCAAACCGTGTTGCCTGCGTAAAACTGCCGAAACTTCATTCCTTCAGCTGCCATCTGATCCAACCGAGGAGTTTGAATCACCTGTTGGCCATAGCAGCCAAGGTCACCGTAACCGAGATCGTCGGCCATGATAAAAATCAGGTTCGGCCGCTCGGCCGCGACGCCAACCGAAAGGGACAACAGAAATAGCACTGTCGGCAGAAAGCAGGAGCGAAAATAAGCTTGCATCTCGGACTCGACATAACGGAGGAATAGAGCGGGGAAGTTTTTAGTCTGTCTCGACAACCAACGAGCGTCAATTCAGCATGCTGGGTGGCGAAACGTGTGGGGCGGCAAAATATGTGGGGCGGCGAAACAGTTGGGGCGGGCGAGTCAGCACCCTGGTTCTGAAGCCACGGTTTGAGGGGCGAGTTTTCCGAGCTGATTTTCGCTGACAGTTTCAACTCGAGTTCCCATCTTGCCTTATGAGGCGGACCGGCGAAAATAGAGCACCCACCAGTTTCCCCACCTCCGGAGCTTAAACTCAGATGCAAAACCGAGTCTTTGGTACCCACCTACTGACGATCGCCGTTGCCTCGATCTTGGCCACCAATTCAATCCTGACCCCCAACTCGGCATTCGGCCAAGAGAGTGAGAAGGGGAAGAACCCGCAGGTCGAACTGGAAACCACGATGGGAAATTTCGTGATTGAGTTGAACCAGGAAAAGGCCCCCAAAACCGTCGCAAACTTTCTGCAATACGTCAAAGATGGCCATTACAAAGACACCGTTTTTCACCGTGTCATCGCCGATTTCATGATCCAGGGCGGGGGAATGGATGCAAAATTGCAGGAAAAAGAGACACGCCCACCAGTCGTCAACGAAGCCGGCAACGGACTGAGCAACAAGAAATACACCGTGGCAATGGCTCGCACGGCAGACCCCAACAGTGCCACCAGCCAGTTTTTCGTCAATGTCTCTGACAACACCTATCTCGATCGCAACAACGCTCAAAACCAACCTGGCTACACCGTCTTCGGCAAGGTGGTCAAAGGAATGGATGTCGTCGATCAGATTGGGAAAGCTGAGACGCGAACGGTCGCGAGCGGAGCACTGATGCGTGACGTTCCAGCCAAAACAATCACGATCAAAGAGGCCCGGCTGCTGAAAAATTAATGGATAGTTGCTGGTAATTTGCCAGCTGAGCCCAAAAAATCGGGCCGTCCGCGTCCCCCGCGGTCAGATTGGCCGGCCGAGAGGTGGAGGACTGATCCTGCGTGGATTGGCAGGATCAGGCAGACTCCGCTGCCGGACCGAGGCTCCCGGCGGCCAAGGGCTTAAACGGCTCCACACCAACGACTTAGGGCGGTTTTCGAACACCTTGACCGAGCCTCGGTAGATTTTCCGGCCGGCCGCCGACCCGGTCGGGGTTGATCCTCAGCGGCGTTCGCCGTGGTTGGCCTCGTCAGAAAGGATTTTGAAAGTTGTGCGAGGAAATCATTGGAACCTACGTGCGGTAGGGGAATAACGCGGTTTCAGCCGGTTCTCAAACGCTGAAACGGGTCTCGACTTTCGCACTGCCTCTTGACCATCGGACCTGATTTCGCGTATTTTTTTCGTCAATAGTGGGCTTTTTGGCACGGCGAATTTTGCCATTTCCACAGAGTCGGCTTGCCAGCGTAGCTTCAATTGGCAGAGCATCGCATTCGTAATGCGGAGGTTGTGGGTTCAAATCCCACCGCTGGCTTTTTTCACCTGCTACCTCGTTTTCTAGCCAACTCGGCGGGAGATTCGTCTCGATGAGCGAAGTCGAACTAGACGTCCTCGACCTGAAAGAAATGGTTCTTTCTAACAATTCGTTTGGCCCCTCGGATGTGGGAACGATTCGAACTGCCATTGCTGAGAATTATGGCCACTTCGGTGAACTGCGGGATGCGGTCAACGAAATGGAAGTGGATGACACCCTGAGTCCTGCCGGCAAGACCAAGATGGGTGTCTGCCAATTCTTGCTTGGCAAGTTCAGTGACTCGTTGCAAACGCTTCAGGCAGCCGACGGCAGCGCGATGGCGTTGTTCTATCAGGCCCGTGGCTTGTTTGAACTCGGTCGTTACGACGAAGCGATTGGCGTCTACCAGCAGGCACAGAAGTCTGGATACAACGAAGACCAATGCAACATTGGGATCGCCGAAGCCCATCGTTACGCAGGCCGCATCGAAGAGGGACTGGCAATCCTCGACAACATTTTTGGCCCTGCCGAACAGACGGCTGATTACATGTATCAGCGTGCGGCGACGGTGGCTGCCGTTGGTGGTCGCATGGATGAAGCATTAGCTTTGTATCAACGGGCTGTTCAAACCGACGAGAACCACGCCGGCGCCTTGTTTGGGTTGGCCCTCGAGAATGACCGCTTGGGCAACGACAACGAAAGCCTGGACCTTTACGAGAGAGCTGCCAAGGCCTTCCCCACCGGGATCGGTGTGCTGATCAACCTGGGGCTGATCTACGAAGACAACAATCAGTTCGACAAAGCACAACTGTGCTACAAGCGGATTTTGGATTGCTATCCAGACCACCCGCAGACACAGCTGTACATGAAAGATGCCGCCGCAACCGGCAACATGCTGTACGACGAGGAAGCCCAACGTCGCAACGATCGACTGGCACAAACGTTGAACATGCCGGTCACCAATTTTGAGCTCAGTGTTCGCAGTCGCAACTGCTTGCAAAAAATGGGCATCGAAACGATTGGCGATTTGACACGAACCTCCGAAGCCGAATTGCTGAGCAGCAAGAACTTCGGCGAGACCAGCCTGTTCGAAATTCGCGAGATGCTGACCAGCAAGGGCTTGTCACTCGGCCAATTTGCTCATGAAAAGAAAAGCACCGAACCGCCGATCGACACCAGTCACATGTCGCCGGATGAGCAAGCGTTGCTCGACCGACCAATTTCGGACCTGAACCTGTCGGTGCGTGCCCGCAAGTGTATGGCCAGATTGCAGCTCAATACGATTGGCGAATTGATCCGCAAGACCGGCGATGACATGCTGGAGTGCAAGAACTTCGGCGTCACCAGCTTGAACGAAGTTCGCGAGAAACTGACAGACCTCGGATTGAAAATGCGTGGCGACTGATCGTCGATGAATCCTTTCAAATTTGAACTTTCGCACCGCGATGCGTCGACCGAGGCCCGTCGCGGTGTTTTTTTAACGCCACACGGCCCGGTTCAAACCCCGACGTTCATGCCCGTGGGTACTCAGGGAACCGTCAAAGGCGTCACCATGGATCAGGTGGCGGCGACCGGTGCCGAGATGATACTCGGGAACACCTATCACCTAACCTTGCGGCCGGGACACGAAACCGTCCGCCGACTCGGTGGTTTGCATGCGATGTCTGGCTGGCAAGGCCCGATCCTGACAGACAGCGGCGGGTTTCAGATCTTCAGCCTCGATGCGATCACGAAAGTTGACGAGCAAGCTGCCACTTTCCGAAGTCACATCGACGGCGCGATCGTCCGGCTGACCCCCGAGCATTCGATTGAAATCCAAGAAGCGCTCGGCAGCGACGTGGCGATGGTTCTCGATCACGTGATCGCGTTGCCCGCGACACAATCCGAAGTTCTCGCTGCGATGGAACGCACGATCCGCTGGGCCAAGCGATGCTTGGACGCGGCAACACGCGAAGACCAAGCACGATTTGCCATCGTCCAAGGAGGACTCGATGAAACGCTTCGCGTTCAGTGCGCCAACGAACTGAGCCAGATGGATTTCAACGGATATGCCGTGGGCGGCTTGAGTGTCGGGGAAGCCCCGGAAGAGATGTATCGCATCACGGCCGCCACCTGCCCCGCTTTGCCCGCGCACAAACCACGGTACCTGATGGGCGTCGGACGACCGATTGACCTGCTGGAAAGCGTTGCCCGTGGAATCGATTTGTTCGACTGCGTGATGCCGACTCGCAACGGACGCAATGGCCTCGCGTTCACCGATCAAGGACATTTGAAATTACGCAATGCGATCCATCGCGAAGATACCCGACCTTTGGAAGAGGACTGTCCCTGCTTGGCCTGCCGCCACAGCCGAGGGTACCTGCGTCACCTGTTCGTGGCCGGCGAAATGCTCGGCCCCATTTTGCTGTCCATCCACAACCTGACCTACTACCAACGAATCATGGCGGGTGCCCGCGAGGCGATCGAGCAGGACCGATTCGCCGAATACCTGCAGCAGAAGAAGACCGGCTGGGGCATGTAACGCGTTTCCGGGATGCCTTCCAACGCCAGCTGTTTAGCACTCCCGCCATTCCCGGTCCGCCAAATCAGCGAGAGTCCGCCAAATCAGCGAGAGTCCGCCAAAGCAGCGAGAGTCCGCCAAAGCAGCGAGAGTCCGCCAAAGCAGCGAGAGCCCGCCAAAGCAGCGAGAGCCCGCCAAAGCAGCGAGAGCCCGCCAAAGCAGCGAGAGCCCGCCAAAGCAGCGAGAGCCCGCCAAGGAGGAAGCTCACAGCAAGGCTCTCACGCGTGGCGAGCCTCTGAAGCCCTCCCGGCACAACAAAGGCTTCGACCGCCTCTCTAGAGCACTCCAGGCGGTTCTGTGCAATTTTCCCAGGGGAATGCGAGTCCCCATTCAACCCATTGCTGTTCGACAAATTCGTATAGCAAGACGCAACACCCGGATTCGCAACACCCGGATCCGCCGCTGAGTCTGGGACGGCTAGACAAGCTGTCCAAAAATCACATCCAGGGCGGCGATACGCTCGTCTTCCTCGTCGTCGTCATTGAACAGATCGAGAGCGGCCTCGATAGCCGTTGATTGACGTGCCAGATAGTTGACGATCATCAACGCGTCGAGTGCACTGGTACGGCCGTCTCCATTGACATCGGTCGCTTGACGCTGGTTGATCTGCTCTCCTTCGCCGGTCGACTGCTGCGGGGTCGAATCCTGCAGGGCGTTCACAACACGCAACGCGTCCAACGCCGAGACAACTCCCTCGCCAGTGACATCGAACTGGATACCCGGATCTGCGTTTTGGAAGGCAAAATCGACGCGACCAATGACTCCATCGGAAACCACCAATGCACTCTGTGCCACATCGAGCAGCAGCACGGTAACGCTCGTTGGTAATGTCGGTGCCGACTCCCCCTGACCGAGGTTCAAATCCTGAGCCAGATTACTGACAGCCAAATCGTCGCTACCATCTTGATCAAAGTCGGCAACCACCAAATCGGAAGGTGCAGAGACTAAATCGATCGTTGTCACCAACGCGAATCGGCCGCCACCATTCCCGATGTAAAGTTCGATCATCTGCTCGCCAACGCTGGCAATGGCAACATCCATCCGTCCATCACGATTGAAGTCGCCGACATCCATGGAGGTCGCTTTTGGCATCACACTGGTGGTGCTGACCAGATTCATGGATGACCCGCTGACATCGTGCAGCGACAGCACACCCGGCTCGGACAAGGACCACACGAATCGATCTGCGGAAGCATCCGAGATTGAATCCAAAGGTGCGACTTTCAAATCGACGAGTTGGGGCGCGACCACGACCGCGAGTGGTTCCTCGAAACCACCCAGGCCATCGCCAAGCCGTACCGTCAGCGGTGACAACTCTTCCTCACCGTAACCGTGTCCACCGAACACGATATCTGCGTTGCCATCTCCATTGACATCGCCCGCTTCAACGGCAATCGCATGCCGAGTATCAGCCAATGGCTCGGACTGAACTTCGTTATTGAGCACCAAGCGAATATCGGAGGACCGCAACGTTGCGACCACCACGTCCGGCACTCCATTTTTGTCGAAATCCGCAATCGCCACATCAATCGGGCCATTCCCGATCTCCATCTGCGAAGTCACCTGTCCCTCCGCCATCATGAACAGCGAGCCACCATCGTCCTGCGTCCCAACGCCGGCAACGGCGGTTACCTGATTCTCACCATTGAGATCCTCATAGGCGGTGATACTTCGCGGTCGATCGCCCAACGGAACTTCACCAAAGAGGGTGAATGAGCCGCCTTCATTCTCAAGCAATGTTGCCTGATTGTTGATCAAGTCACCCACCACGATCAAATCTTTATCACCGTCCCCATCAAAATCAGTGGCGGCAAGTGACTGAGCGAAGTCGTTGATCCCAATCTGGTTAATCGTAATGCCTGGATTATTGGGAACCGACAAGCAACCATCTGGTACTTCGGCAACCACGGTCAACGTCGGATCGAGAATGTTCGTAAAGACGTAATCACCATTCGCGTCAGTCAATGTTGAGAGCTCGCCCGCATCATGGATCCGGTTGCCATTGGTGTCCAAGAATACTTTGGAACCAACGACCGCCTCGCCCATACTCTCGCTCTCGTCTCCGTTCACGTCGCAATGAATATGCCCCTGCAAGGTCGCGGGCGGCGGTGGCAAGTTGATCGTCACGAGCCCTGTCGACGAGAGGGAGGGAACCCCGTCATCGCTCACCCTGTATCCGAAGGAATCAGTCAGACCATTGAAGCCCGTTGGCGGAAAATAGGTGATCACATCGTTATCCAACGTGACGACCCCACCTGCAGCACTAAACTCGTCAACCTCCGTGACACGAACAACTTGGACGGAATCCTCGCTAGGACCGGGGGAATCGTTGACCAGCAAAGTGGACGCAGCGATGTTCAGCGGATCAAGGCGATCGATTGCATCCACTGAATCATCCGTCACCACCGGTGGATCATTCACTAGCGTGAGCGTAACGGTGATCTCAGCGGTCCCACTTTGACCAAAATCATTGACCGCGGTGTAGCTGAATACATCGTCACCAAATCGGTTTGCACTTGGTGTGTAAGTGATTGAACCACCACCCGCCGTGATCACCGCGCTCCCGAGCCCAGCGGACGAAACATCGGTAACAGTCAACCCGCCGGATGGCAAATCGTTGGATAACACATCAATCTCAAATGCCGCGGCATCTTCATCAACAACCACTTCATCGTCGTTGATCACCACAGTCACCGTAATGGTTTCAGTGGCCGAGTTATTGGTCGCGATTTGATCTTGTTCATCCCCACTCACCGAGGCAGTGTTGACCAAATCGCCCGCAGCATTCTCGGCAACGGTCGTTTGGATCGTAATTGTCGCTGAGGCACCAACACCCAAATCGCCGATACTTGCCGTCACTTCGTTTTGATCAATGGTGACCGCCGATTCATCGCCATCGACATCGCCGATTTCAAACGCTACCCCACTCGGCAGCCCATCAGATACCGAAACATTCGTCGCGGCGTCCGGTCCGTTGTTGGTAACCAAGAAGGTATAGGTCAGTGCCGCGCCGGGCTGAACCGGATCCACACTGGCTGTTTGGGTGATACTTAGATCCGCCTCGGAAGTAAAATCATCATTCTGGATCGTTCCAATTGCCTGGCCGGGGGCGACAATCGAAACATTTCGCAAATCGGCAAACAGGTTGGACAAATTCACCGCGAAGGTTTCGTCCGGCTCCACATCCGTGTCAGCGGCCACCGCGACGGAGAACACCTGGGTTTCACCATCGTTGCCGTCAAAGACCAAAGTGTCAGAGTTCGCCGTATAGTCGATACCCGCTTCGGCTTGGCCAACGATGTCGGCAGTCGCGATATCAACACTGACCGACGTGTCCACGGCTCCCGACAACGTCACCGTGAACGTCATTGGTCCATCATCTTCGGGCTGGGTGACCGAATCGATTGTCAGCAGCGAGCTATCATCATCCAAGATCGTGGCGGACGAATCGCTGATAGGAATCACCTCGAAAGCGGAGACGCCGCCAACGGTGTTTGCGACGTAGTAAATCAGTCCTTCATTGACAAAATCCAAGACGCCGCTCGACACCACGCTGATGCGTCCCAAATCACTCACACTGGTGGGTGTCGAAATATCGAAGAAACTAAACGCTCCCGAAAGATCGCCAACCGTCAAAATTGAATCTTCGCTAACGATCTCCAGAATGGGGCCGACCGTTGGAAAAAAGTCTCGCTCGACAATGTTTGTGGGATCACCAACGTCAAGCACCGATAAACCATCGTCACACCCTAAATACACCGTCGTTCCCTCAACCACGACCGTGAGGGCTTCGCGGAGTTCAAATTTCCCCAACAACGTTGGTGTGCTGGGATTCGCGACGTCCACGATCTGCAATCCACCCGGAATATCAGGGACCGCGATGTACGCAGTCGATCCGTCGACAACGACATCTTGCACCGCCACGATGCCAGGGTTGAACACTCCCAATTCCTGAATATCGCCGACGTCCGATACGTCCAAAATCCTGACCGCCCCATCAGTCAGATTGAATTCGTGCTGCTCACCCAAATAAACCGTATTCCCATCGCGGAAAAGGCTGATCGCTTGTTGGTTCAACACAGAGAACGAACCGACCTGCGAAATGCTCGCTGGATCGGTGACATCCAAAATAACCAAGCCGCTTTCCCGTGCGGCGACGTACAACAAGCCGTCATACATCGTGATATCAGTTGGAGCGATTTCGACGACGCCGCCAGCGATTGAAAATGCTCCCAACTCCACCACTGCTTCGGGATTGCTGTAGTCAAGAATTCTCAATCCGCTGGAATCACCGACAAAAGCGATCGTCGTCATCGAATCTGGCGTCAGCAATTCAATCGCATTGCCATCGAAGCCCGACGTCGCAAAAAGCCCCACTGAATTCGAGTTCTGAATCGAGCCGAACCCTTCGAACCGAATCCCTCGATTTGAAGCATCATCTACCTCTGCCGAAATCACCAACTGTTCGTCGAGTTCAGTCACATCATCGTCAAACACCTCAACCGAAACGGTCTGTGTTTCTCCGTCGAACCCCTCAAAGGAGACAGATTCGAAAATCGCTTCGTAATCGAACCCTGGAACCGCATCAAAATCACTGGCTGCTTGCAGAAAAACATCGAATGGATCCTGGGTTTGACCCTCCAAAGTCAAAGTAAAATCAATGAACCCATCTGCCTCAAAACCGCTGACATCATTGGTTGAAATTGTGGCCAAATCGTTATCAAAGATACTGACGATGCCGGTGTCACCAATGTCGAGCAACAACGAACCGGGGAACACATTGGAAAACCCGATGGTGAATTGCTCAGACGCTTCGACAACTTCATCGTCATTGATCGGAATCGTAATCGTCTGCACATCGTCCATCAGCCCGCTGAAGCTAAGCTGCCCGCTAGTCGGCTGATAGTCTTCCCTACCCGGATTGCCAACATCTCCTGCAACCGCACTGTCATCCGAGGTGGCAAAATCAACCGTAAACGAAGTACCGACCTCCGCATCGAGTGACACCAACACGGTTGCCACCCCAGCCGCCTCGTCGACGAACACGTCCTGAACCAACAGTTTGGCTTGATCGGACTCCACCGCGCCAATATCAACAGAACTACGAAGGAATCTGGAAAAACCATCGCCACGTTGATCGTTAGTAAGTGCCGTTTCATTGGCATCACCGGTTCCCGGGATTCCATCATCGCCACCGCTGGTCGCCAAATCATCATCGCCAGCATCGAGCGCGCGGCTGCCGAGCGTTAAGGCGTGAGTTTGAGTTGGCCCTCCGTTGTCGGCCAAGACAGGATCAACGACGTCCGACAGCAAAAGGGAACTGTCCGCTCCATCGCCAACCAGGTTCCCATTCACACCGTCGATCAACCCACCGCTAGTGGCAACGTCTGCAATCAGGTTGTGCACGCTAATCGTATTGACTGGTTGCCCTGCCAGATCGCTCGCAGTTTCAGCTCCCGACACCCCAACGACATTCCCCGCCACCAGGGTATTGAACAGTCGCAGCGGTGAGTCCGGTCCAACTTCGGTCTGGATTCCACCACCACTGCCGCCACCGACCCCATCCGCATCACCACGGTTACCAATGATGGAACTTTGAATGATTACGGCATTGCTCGGCCCCTGCCCGATCAACAACCCGCCGCCGTTTCGATCGGCCACGTTATTGGAAACGGTGCTATTTAGAACTTCGAACTGGCCGTTTTGGGCAGCAATCCCACCACCGTCGACTGCCGCCCGATTGCCTGAAATCGTCGAATCACTGACGGTGAGTGATCCACTCTCGTAACTAAAGACCCCACCACCACCCCCTGCGGTATTACCGCTGATGGTACTCGCATGAACGGCGGTGCCGCCCCCATTGTAAATTCCACCACCATTATTAACCGCGTTATTCGAGACGATCGTTGAATCTGCAACCTCCAAACTCCCGTCAAGATTAGCAATCCCACCACCGAATTCCGCTGAATTACCACTCACGGAACTCTGAGACATAACAACTGACCCACCGTTGTAGATCCCGCCGCCGTAATTGGCTGAATTGCCACTTACAGAACTCTCCGACAACACCAGTGACCCAACGTTGTCGATCCCACCACCGTCTGTTGGGGCGGAATTACCAGTCACGATGCTCTCTGACAAAACGAGGGTCCCCTCGTTGCCGATACCGCCACCGGTTTGCCCAGCCACGTTGTCACTGACAGTAGTGCGGCTCAAAGTTAGGGTGGCAAGGTTTTCGATCCCACCGCCATGCGCCTCAAAAATCAAATTACTCGCGGTATTTTTAGTAATCAAACTGTTGATGATCGTTAAGTCCGCATTATTCAAAATGGCACCGCCACTTTCCCCCGTCACGAGCCCGCCTGTTAAAGTGACATCCGAAAGGCTGACCTGAGCTCCAGCAAGCATTCTGAAAATACGCGACGCTTTGTTGCCGCTAATCGTCAACAGCGATGCGTCGGTCCCGATCAGATCAAGATCATCGGTCACCTCTAACTGAGATCCACCCAGCGTGATGGTGTCGGGTGTCGCGTCGGCGAAGATGCCACCAAAGGTGATGGTGTCTGGACCGGGGTTGCTGTTGGTTCTCTCGATCGCTTCGCGTAACGACAAATGACCAACACTGAAATTCCCGTCGACAACATCCGAGTTTTCATCGACAACCAACGCCAGAGGTAAAGCCGAACCGGCTTCGAAAGCGCCGATGTCGGCAATCACAAGACTGTCCCCATTGCCATCGACTGGGCGGGGGAGACCTCTTGCATCGACGGCGATGGAACCGCCGGCTGCATCGATCGCAGGACTTCCGGGAATCAGCCCGTGCGTCAAAACAAATCCGCCGTTGTCTTGAAGGGGTCCGAGCAACGGATCGGTATTGATGATGTCCGTTGGGTCTGTCAAACCGCAGGACGCACCTGTTTCAAGATTGGATCCGGCCGACACCAAACTCCCGGGGACGACCTGACAATTCCCACCGAAGATGGTGTTCGACACGGCCAGCGGCGAAGTGCCTTGAGCCAAG
>JAQWPZ010000138.1 GCA_029245125.1 Rubripirellula sp. | reverse complement strand
TACGATGGAGATGGTTCCGACCAAGCGGACCACAAAGCGGCTACGAAAGCGATTGAGTTGATTGACCAACATGGAAACGGCGGCCCGAACGATCAACCTTTCTTTCTAGCCGTCGGTTTTGTACGGCCGCATTATCCAATGGTTGCCCCCAAGCAATATTTTGAACCGTATCCGTGGCAGAAAATGAAATTGCCACCTCAAATTCCAGGCGACTTGGATGACATTCCCAAACGTGGTTTGGCTGGGACGATTTCATCTCGTAACCCAATCGGTGATCACCCAGATAACCAGCAACGTATGTGGGCCGGCTATTATGCCTCCGTCACATTCATGGATGAACAGGTTGGGCGTTTGCTAACTGCACTCGAAGAACAAGGACTTCGCGAAAACACTGCCGTCGTCTTTACGAGTGATCACGGCTACCATCTCGGGGACCACCAATTTTGGCAGAAATCGAATCTGCACGAACAAGTTCTTCGCGTCCCCTTGATTCTGTCGGTTCCTGGAATCCCTGCCGGGCGAAGCCAATCGATTGTGGAATTAGTCGATCTCTTTCCAACGCTTTCTGACCTTGCTGGATTAGAAATTCCCGCGAGTGTTCAAGGTCACAGCTTGGTTCCGATCCTTCAGGACCCAACCGCAACGATTAAGGATTCGGCGCTGTCGTTTAATCGAGGCCATTCATTGAGAACTGACCACTGGCATTTCATGCGTTACAACGACGGCACCACCGAACTGTATGACATGGATCGTGACCCAGGACAAATCACAAATCTCGCTAACGCCGCCGAACTTAGCAACGTGGTGAAAGAATTAACTGAAAGGCTGGATGAACGTCTTTCAGTCGTTAAGGATTTATCAAACCGCAAAAAATAATTGGCCCCATCATGCAACGTTCCCGCCCCGCAGGCCAAGTTACCTTCGAAAATCGAGGACGTGTGATCTTGGTCACGGGTGGTTCGAGCGGTATCGGCGCAGCGGTATGCCAGGCGTTTACCGAAACGGGTGCCGACGTCATCTGTCTCGATGTGAATCTGCCACCCGAAACATCGGACGCGGAATTCGTCCGTTGCAACGTAGCGGTTGATGAGGACTGCGAAGCTGCCGTTCAACATGTCATCGACCATTTTGGTGGAATCGACGTGCTGATCAATAACGCAGCGATCCAGCCATCCGCATCCTACCGACCAATTGATCAGGTGGGACCTGAAGTTTGGCAGGCGATGATTGACATCAATCTGTGCGGCTACCTGCGAATGGCAAAACAAGTCATACCGCATATGAAACATCAGGGCAGCGGTGTGATTCTAAATATGGCCAGCGGCCAAGCACATCGCACTGCCCGAGAAGTGGGAATCTATGGACCGATCAAGGCTGCCAATGTCATGCAAGCGAGACAATGGGCGGTCGAGTACGCGAGAGACGGTATTCGAGTCAATTCAATTTCACCGGGAGCAATCGACACTCCAATGGTCCGTGCCAGTTTGGAGGCCCAAGGCGGTGCTGGTGCCCTGGCAAATCGCCACCCGATTGGACGCATTGGGCGACCATCTGAAGTCGCTGCTGCCGCACTCTGGCTCTCCAGCGACAGCGCGTCCTTTGTCACGGGAGCCGACCTCGAAGTCGACGGCGGCCTTGGTGCTTTTGGAGCCTTTGCGGATCCTTACCAGATGCCCAACCAGCAACCAGAACTTGAGACGCGTTCTCACTGACTCAAATCGCGTCCAACGCTGTGCGAAACTCGCCTCAATCGCGGGGCCCATCATGCAATGAATGAATCAGTTGTCGTTGATATTGCGATTCAAGTGAACCCTCTGGTGCTTTACCAATTTGTTTTACTTTTTGCTGAACCGATTCAACATGTTGATTCCAGTAACGCCTAGTTTGTTGAATACCAGGTTTTTTTACTTCCGCATATTTCTCGCGCACCGACTCCATTAATGCGTCGTCCAAGCTGACAGCTGCGTCTCGCATTTCTTGGACTTGCCGCTCTGAATACTTGATCCCTGTCGTCTGAAGATCGCTCTGGTCGGCTGCTATCTCCTCTTGTGAGGTGAACATGCTTTCACGAAATGGCAACGAGAAAGACCAAACCATCAGAGAAAAGGAAAGAAACAGAGACAGGCCCATCCAGACCTTTGTGCTCCCTGGAAACTTTCCCTCTGCGTCATCAACCGTCCGCTTGGATCGAATCATCTGCGGTATCCCCTATCTGCGTAAATTGAATCGTCACGATTGCCCCAGCAAGTTAGTGCAATGCTTCGGCAAGCAAACATTGAAAAGATTACTTCGTTAGAATCGTTGGCAAGTTGTTAGCAATCTCTTCAAAAACAGCGACTAATTCGGTACCAGTTGATGCGTGGTAATGTTTGCCTCCACCAATTCCAGCAACTTGTTGCATCAACGATTGATCTGCACCATCACCGAAGGTCACGGTGTGGATCGTGAGGTTGTAAGATCCCATTAGATCTTGCGCGACAGTGGCCGGTGAGACACCGGTGTTATGAATACCGTCGGTCATGACGACCATCGTTTTTGCTGCGTAGGGCCGAGCAGCTGAGTTAAGTAGCGACTCAATCCCTTCCTCCATGCCTAAACCGATTGCAGTCCAGCCCCCCGTGTTCAAATTCTCGACGGTTGAACGCACGATCTCAAAATCTTTTTCCAGCCAGGTATCCAGCGTGGCAGACGTTGAATAGCTGCCGACCGAAACCTGTTCTTGCTGACTGGTGCCTTCCAGCACATCCAAAAAGCCATTCACCGCGCCTACCAAATCCTGCCAAGGCTGAGTCGGTGCGGGACCAAGTTCGTAATGTTCCTGCCAGACCCATTGTTGATAGCTGGTTGAATCTTCTCCGGACGCGTAACCGTAACGTCGCCGTCTTTTGTTATAGGTGAGTAAACCGGCGTCTACTCCAGCATTCTTCGTCGAGGTATACCACGGCGATTTGTTAGATGGCCAATCGAAATCGATATCATCCATCGAACCAGAACGATCCAGGACTAGTGAGATGTCACGGTCGACCTGCATCGCAACCGCTGAGTGAATTGTCTCAAAATCACTCTGCTCAAGCAGTCCAGGAATCACAAATGGTATTCTCCCATTGAGCGACCACGCGTTGCACTTGCCATAAACCCTAACGGCACTCGCAAGCCCATTTCCCTCACGGACAAGTCCAGTCGAGACTTTTTGAAATTCATACCGCCCATTGACCCCATCTGGCTGCGACGTCAAACCGAATTCAATTTCACCAGCCCGATCGCCACGTCGCAGCAGCAAAGGCTCACCATTGACCGTATTCAATGCCGCAGTAACGATCGCTGCTGACTTGGCAGAGTGCACCGATTGCAATTCACTGAAAGCGCGACCTCCCGCCCGAGCGGCGGCATCGGTCGCGACGATCAACTCGGTGCGATTCAACTGCATCTGAGCTGCGTTAATACAGAACGCTGCCAGAATCGCTAAGACGGGAAACAGAATCGCCATCAAACCCATGACGCTGCCACGTCGCGTCCGACGAAACCGATTGTGAAAGTTTTCACCGATCATCTTTGGTGGGGCGTTGCCAGACATGGTCAGGCCTTGTTTAGGAGAAGAGCTTTTGCAAAACATAGGAAGCAGAACCGCGAATCAGATGAAAAGGTCTTATTGCTCGTAGAAACCGTCGTACCGCTCAGTCCTCAAATGAGCGACTGTGGTGATGTCTGTGTTGGGCAGGAAGTAGGGGGCAAATAATGCCACTGCTGTTAGGTCCACTGAAACAGTCACTCGAATGTCTTCTGCGTCAGCGTCAACACTGGTAACGTCAACGGTGTACCCACTAGTGGCTAAGGAATCCATAATTCTTGAGGCCTCATCAATCGCATCCTGCGTCGTCGCGCCCGGCACCATCGCCTGACGGGCAGCGAAATACGCCGCATCCTGCGCTAAGTTTCGCACCATATTCATCCGTGCGAATTCCATGCACGTGAGGATCATCAGAATCAACAGGTTCGCAACGAATGCGAATTCGACGATCGACGCCCCGGTACGATCAGACCTGCGGTAGAGTTTGGGGAACGCTTTACAACGTTGCTGCGACCTGCGGAAAGAGTTGCGTCTTCGTTTCATGTTTGTTTCGTTTGCAGGCGTTGAAAAATGAGTCACCCCAGAACAAGTTGCGATGTTGCCGGTAGCTATTGGATATTCTGATACTCTTTCCGCATCGTGACGCTCGCCGTAATGTTCATATCACCAAACAGAGAAGACGGAACCAAGAGGTTGCCTTCGGTGGGCAGCAGGATCGTCACAGTCACGTTTTCTAAAGTGTCGGCTCCCCCGAAACCTGGCGAAGAGATTGCAATACAATCGCCCGTATAGGCGATGTTCCGTTCATCCAGAAACTCTTGGACGCGGTCGATCACATCGGAATCCGTACGCCCTCGCCCGACCCCACGCCGCGCGCCCTCGTAGGCAGCCAAGACCGCCGACTCTTTCAAGAACATCACAGAGCAAAGATCCATCGTGCCGAGAGTCAACGCCAACAAAGCCGGCAAGACCACTGCCAGTTCGATCGTAGCAACGCCGCGGGCATCTCGATGCCTAGAACGGCAGCGAACACGGTTGATGATTTTGGACATGGCAAGAAAAGATCAGGTCCACGAAAAGAGATAAACGCCAGTCGAAAAATAGGTCAATTTTCGACTGCTCGCGGCAAAAAACGGGTAAGAAACGTACAGAGAATGACGCTGGGCGATTCGCAACCGGGTTGATTAATCGCTACGATCGCCACGACAGGAAGTTTCGCTGCGAGACCGGCTGAGTTGGATTAAACTGTGCGGAGGTGCTCCGGTACCCTAAATGCCGGTTCCGCCGTTGTTTCACCTTCGATTTTTCCGTGTCGTCTCATCTTCGGTCAAGTTTCATGCTGCCGCCCCGACTTTTGCTCGCATCGCTAATCCTTCTGTCGCTCGGCTTGAGCGTCCAGGCACAGGGCGATCCCTTCGGCGGACCTGATCCGTTTGGCACTGCGACACCGGCGGCGAATGCCGCGGCAAACGAACAGCCTGTCGATTCATCTCCGCTGACCCGACAGCTACTCGAACACTCCAGCCGAGGGGCCGTTCAGAAAGCGATGGCGATTGCCTCACTCGCTCGCACCGGCCGCTGGGCAGAGGCAAACCAACTGCTTAGTGGTGCTACCGCATTAGACACTCCGACGCTCGCGACCATGTTCAAAGAAATTGGACCGGCGTTGTTTTTTAGAATGAAGCAGAGTGATCAGCTAAGTGATGCGGCAAAGTCTGCGTTAGACCAGATGGCATCCGCGGCAACAGCTTCGGCAGAATCGAGTGCACGTCTCCGCGAGGCGATTGATGGACTGGACGCAGCATCGAGTGACACTCGCCTCGCTTCCTCTCGAGCGTTGATCCGAGGCGGCACAATGGCGGTAGCGGAACTAGCAGCTGCTGCGGTTTCCCCCGCTCCAACCGCGCCACGAGAAATCATTCTTCGCGCACTGATTGAATTCGATGACTTCGGAGTCTCGGCTCTTCAGCAGCTCGCTTTGTATGGCCAACCTGACACTCGGACTCGAGCATTGCAGGCCTTAGGATGGATCGATCGCAAAGGTAACTTGCCCGCCTTTGTCTCCGCACTGCACGGGAAGAACGCCTCACAGAGCGAAAAGCAAACTGCCATGCGGCAGCTTGAGCGTTTGTCGAATAACCTTCCGACACTTGGTGCTTCCATCCAAATCCTTGAAGAAGATTTTTTGCGGCGACGAGCGGAAGCGAATGAAACGGATAACGACGATCGCACAACGCTGGTTTGGAATGTTGCAGAAGATGGCCAAACGGTATCTGCACAACCAACCACAACCATGCTGGCGGCCTACCGTGATGTCGCTGACGCTGGTGCTCGACTACACCGTCTCAAGGGCTTACCGGCCGAACTTGACAGTGCTGTGCTTTCTTCCGACTTGGCGTATCGCTTGATGGTCGATCCAGACTGGGGTGATACCGAACAGATCGACGAAATTCGACAAACCTATGAAACAGCAACCGCCCCGCCCGCCTTGTCAGCAGCACTAGGAGAGTCGACGAAGTCAGATGATCATCCAGCCACAATCGGTCTTCTGCGTCTGATCGACACGGCGAATGCTACGGAGCAAGATCGTGTCACATTGCTGACATCCTACGGGGCGAAACCAACCCCACTAGTCATGGCTGCCAATCACTCGATCCCGCAAGTTCGGTATGAAGCAGCCAATATCGCAGCGGCCCTGGCTGAACAGGTTCCTTATGCGGGCAGCTCGATGGTCCGAAAAACCCTTGCCGAAATGACTTCACTTGGCGACCAACCGACCGCAATTTTGGTCGAAACGCGACCAGAGGTTGTGATCCGTGTGGAAACAATTCTCAGCAAACTTGGATATGCTACCTGCGTGGTACACAGCGTCCGGCAATTACAACGAATCATTGATCGTGGTGGCGATATTCGCCTGATCCTGTCCAAAATCGAATTATCTGACCTACCACCCGTGGAAATGGTCGACTTGGTGAGGCGAACCGCACGCGGACGCAATCTCCCAATTCTCTTCTACGGACCGGAGGACCCAGCATTAATGTGGAAGCGTTGGAATGCACCGACTGTCCTGACCGAGATGCCGTCATCGGCCGCCGGCCTGTACGATGTTTTGGATACGGTACGAAGAAATCGCCGTTTACCGGCACTTACCGTGATCGATCGTCAGCATTATCGCGATACTGCGGAGCTAAAGCCGTCATCGTAGGCCTGAGACGCCTGCTTTCGGTGGCCCAGTCCTACCGCGTCGAACGTTTACACGTTATGGTCTCGACGAGTGGTCCGCTGTTCGGTTCATCGTTCCTCACCGCCGCCTTCCATGTCGATTCTTGGCATCTCACCGAGTGGCCCACACGGCCCGCCAATCCCTGGCATCATCGGCAACTCGCCGGCGATGCGAGAAGTCTACCGGGTCACCCGTCGCGTCGCTGGCAGCAACGCGTCCGTCTTGATCTTGGGAGAAACGGGCGTTGGCAAAGAACTGATCGCGAACGCGATCCACCAGCTAAGCCATCGAGGCAAAGGCCCCTTCGTTCGAGTGAATTGTGGGGCATTAAGCGAGAGCTTACTGGAGAGCGAATTATTCGGCCATGTTCGGGGAGCCTTCACCGGAGCCGTTGCGAACCGTACGGGACGTTTCGAGGCGGCAGACAACGGCACGATCTTCTTAGATGAGATCAACAGCACCTCACTCACCCTACAAGTCAAACTACTCCGAGTTCTCCAAGAGCGTGAGTTTGAACGAGTCGGCGATAACAGCACCTTGACAACCGACACGCGAATTGTCGCCGCCAGTAATCGCGACCTGATGAAGGAAGTTCGCAACGAAACGTTCCGCGAAGACCTGTATTGGCGACTCAACGTGGTTCCGATCGAAATCCCACCTCTGAGACGTCGTCGCGATGACATCCCGGCGTTGGTCTCGTTCTTCCTTGAGCACTACAACGAAGTCAATGACCGCTATGTCGTTCACATGGCGGATGGCGTGATGGATGCGATGCAACAATACCATTGGCCCGGGAACGTTCGCGAACTGCAAAACTATGTTGAACGCGCCGTTGTCATGGCCGAAACCGATGAACTCACCTTTGACTTGTTACCCAAGTGCGTGACCAACCGAGAAATCCCGGCCGGAACCCCTACTCCCGTCAGCGATCTTGATTCGCTGACGCAAGAATTGGTCCTGCGAGGTTTGACCGATGGAACCAACTCAGGTGGTGAAATCCACAGCAGCATTGTCGAACGTGTTGAAAAAGAGCTCATCACCCAAGTGCTCTCAAGCTGCGGCGGTGTGCAAACAAAGGCTGCGACCAAATTAGGAATCAATCGCAACACGCTTCACAAGAAAATCAAAGACTACGGCCTGGAAAAACCGGAAGACCCGTAGCCGCATGGCAAGCTGAGGGGGTCAGCTCGTTGCCTCAAGGAAGCGTATTGGGTGCCGCCATGTTTAAACGCTCCACCACCGCTGATTCGACTTTCATACTCTTCGGTCGGATGGTCATACTGCGGACCGCACCCTCGGGGCCAGCACTACCATCAGGGAGTGTTTGCCGAAATAACGCGGCTTGATTGGGAGCCCCCAAAACGGTGAACAAATCCTTGGCCGACGAATAAGAGGCTCGGCTAGCGGTCCCCTCAAGCAACCCGCGATCATTCCGGGTGCGAAAGACAACACCACTGATCGCTTCCATCTCCCACGGTGTTGTGCCATTCGAGGCAGCGGTCCGTGGAAAGGCGGGATCAACGCTGAACCGTAGTCGATCACAATCCAGAGTCGATTCACCCTCCGAAATCGCATCCATTTGATAGGCGTCAAACGACTCGTTCCAGTCCATCAGCGTCTTGATTCCGACGCGAACGCCCGTCACGAATTCGACATTTTGAAGCGTTGCATCGGCTCGCAAAGAGTCACTGAAGGTGAGATGGATCCCGGTCAACGCACGCTCCGCACCAGCTTGCTGACGAACTTGTTGCCCCGAACCTGAAAGCATCGCATCCGCCTGAACGCCCCGTTGCCAACCGCGATACCAACCAGGCCCCGCACCAACCAGTTTAAGACCATCCATGGGCGTCAGCACTAACCGTTCCGCGTGAATCAAATGCTTCGCTTCGAGGAGTCCATCCGCGGCAGTGCGATGCGCCTGGACCAAAACCGGACGCTCCGCCGTTCCCAGCAGGGCAACTTGCTGCATCTGAGCAGCCCGTAGTGACTGCACATCACGGAGCTGCACGTCAGCTAACAGATCGAGCTGCAATCGATCTCCACTCATCTTCAAATCCCATTGCTGCCGATCTTGAATCAACTCCGCAGCGATTTCAACTCCCTCCGAGAGAATGGCCGTGCGACCATCAAAGATCATCTCTCCCTGCCAGCGGCAATAGGGTGGCTTGACCCAACGAATTTTGTCCTGCGTTTTTCCTGGGGTGGCTTGATTCTGGACCCCGGAAGGCAGAACCGCGGTGGGGACTTGGAACTCTCCGGCGGCATTGATCCAAACAACGTTGTCGTTTGGTCGTATCTGGATTTGCGGACCAACGAAGAATCCATCACCAAGCTGAAATCGTGCCGGTGAATCGACACCACTTCCCAACTGCAACACATCCTCACCACCGCCATCAATCAACTGCAGATGCTCACCCGTCAGGCGGGCCGGCACCGACTGCTCATTCATTTGCAATTGATGAATAACTTCGACGCCGCCGGTCACGCTGAGTTTTTTGGCGCTGAGTCCAGCTTGATTTCGCCGCAATTGGGCACTGATCAAATCGCCGCGAATGCTCGGTCTTGGTCGCGCGACGGGATCGACACGCTGCCCCTCACCATCCGGCTGCGCCACCCATTGGCGAAGCGGAGAGGAACCTGCTGAATCACGAACCGTCTGTCCCGGAGGGTCGGGCTCGGAAACAAAGAAAAGCAACAGTCGCTGAGTTTCAGCAGCGATGGCGGTTGTGTCGATCTGCACGTCCCCGACCACCTCGAACCGATCGGGAACGAGAGTATTCCCCGTTGCTGGTAATGGCTGACGTTCAGGCTTGAGAATTCCAGCGATTGAATTGGCGCGGAACTCGCCGCCATCAGTCAGGGTCGCTTGGATATTCCCATCAATTCGCAACTGCACATTTGTATCAAGCGAGCGAGTGAGGGATGAATCGATCGGCCAGATTCGAAAGCCATCCTGCCAAACTGCTTTACGGACTGCGATTTCAGAATCATCAATCTCAATCCGTCCAGCACCAGGAGCTTCGATCGACTTGATTGCCTCGGGATCCTGGGGATCGAACTGGTAAATCAGCTTTGCCAAACGTGCTGTTACGACACCCCGACGAACTTGGATACCTTGTCGTCCTTCGGCGCGAATGATTCCCTTGACCGCATTGAAATCGATTCGCTCGGCAGCCAATTCCGAGTCAAAGCTGGGAAGTTTCGCGACCGCAGGCGAACCGGAAGCGATGATACCGACCAACCAATCCAATGGGTTACCCCGGTCAATTCGCTCATTCGTTGGATCGTTCAGCGTTAACTGCAACCAATCGCAATCAAATCGATCCGGCAATTCGCCCTCCACTTGATGCACAAGTGAAACGGAATCATTCAGCAGTAATTGGTCCAGCGCGAAATCGTACTCAACACGCCCATCACACTGCAGGGAAACCATGGCTGCTCGCTCAGAGCGTGTCGCCGGCCCCTGATCACCGGCCGGCCCCTGATCACCAGACTCAGCGTCGCGTTGCCAAAGTCCGCCCGAGCGAATCGGCATGCTGAATTGGTCAAGGTAGATCAATTCCATACGATCAAGTACATCCGAACCGCGTGAGGAAGATGTCCCACTCGACGCGACGAAATGCAGCGTCAGGTCACGGCCCATCCATTGGGCTTCCCCAACATTCATTTCGATCGCTTCAGTTGTCCAAAGCTTCTTATTGTCAATGCCGACGTTCGCAGTCTTGAGATCAAAACGCCGCTCTGGGTGCGTGGTGTCCTCTCGATAAATACGAACGTCACCTAGAATCCTGCCGCGGGAAAATGGAGGGGATTCGCCCCCCATCACGTCAAGCGACCGAGCGAATTTTATCTCCGCACCTTGCTCCGCTTCGATGATCACCGGGGATTGATTTTGATCGGCTGACATTCCGCGGCCGATGATCAACGTGATTGGCCACAATTTCCATTGGTCTTGGCTAACCTGCTCCGAATTCAGAAACAGCAGCGTACCGGTTGGCGTTTGCAATTTCTTACAATCACCGTGCTGCCACGCATCTTGGGAAAACAGATCATGAAAGTTGCTTTCATACTCTGTTTCACTCTCCATCTGCAAATTGACCGAATCAATATCCGGCGGCTGCATCCACGGCGCAATGAGGTTTTGATAGATCACCGACAAAGCAAGCAGAAACGTCAACGACGCACAGTAATGGAAAATGCGCTGAATCATGATGCAGCCAGGAAACAATCAATCGCGGCTCTCAGGCGGGTACCTTCATGCAAGGTTCCGCCAAGATGCGAAAGGTGCTCTATCCCGGTACGTGTTCCTCCCATCGTTGCTTTGCCCGCAACAGGCGCTCAACCAGTTCCCGAACCGCCCCGCGGCCACCATCGCGTTGCAAAATCCAATGGGCTGTATTGCGAACATCCTGGGCACCATCAGCAGGCGTCACGGCAAGTGACACACGCTTCATGACCGGGATGTCGGGAAGGTCATCACCGATGTAGCAAACTTGCGAGAGGTCGGTATTCATACCGGCAAGCATCTGTTGAGCTGCAGGCCATTTATCCTCGAATCCCTGCCGCACCTGCTGAACCCCCAGCTCCTCCGCTCGCTTTATCACCACTGGACTCTTCCTCGCCGTCAGAATCCCAAACTGAAACCCAGCTCGCATCCATGCCTTGATGGCCACGCCATCTTTAACGTGGAACTGCTTTGTCTCGCACCCGTTCGCATCATAAATGATTCGACCGTCCGTCATCACGCCATCAACATCGCACAAAATGCACGTGATGGGAGCAGCTATTTCGGCATCAGGTTTTAGGAGTGCAGACATTCAATCAATCAATTGCGAAATACATCAGCCGACGTTGCCATCGCCCAAAACTCTAAGGTTGCGGAAACGGTAAGGTTGATTTCTCGTCGGGATGATCCGCCAGTGACACCAAGTCGGTGATATCGACCAGACCGACCGGACGTTCTTCACTGTCGATCACAGGTAATTCACTGATGCGGTGGTGCGAGAAAACCGCCATCGCTTCTTGAAGCGACCAATCGACTTGCGCTGCGATCGGATCTCGCGTCATCTTGGAGGAAATCGGCTCATCCAAGGAGTGCTCATCACGCCGTTCCAAGATGCGTGCCAAATCACTATCAGTAAACAAACCAGTGAAGCGGCCAGCAGGATCGACCAACATCACAGCACCACTGCGACGCCCAGCCTTCGACGACGTGACCATCGCATCCCGAATCGACATCTCGGCCTCCGCCACCCGACACTGATCGAGCGGACGCATGATTTGTGCGACGCTGGCCAGCTTCCGCCCCAAGGCTCCGCCAGGATGAAATCTCGCAAAGTCCTGAGACGTAAAACCCTGCAACTGGCTGGCCAACAGTGCGATGCCGTCACCGACCGCCATCATCACAGCAGTACTGCAAGTCGGCGCCAGACGATTAGGACAAGCCTCATCGTGGGCTCCCA
>JAQWPZ010000204.1 GCA_029245125.1 Rubripirellula sp. | reverse complement strand
TACCTTCGCCGACCAGCCATCTTTCGTCCAGAACGCGGATCGATCGAGATGCGTCGACCGCTACCGTTTCGCGCCCCACGCCGGTGCTTAAAGCGTCGTGGGAACCCCGGAAAACTTGAATTTGGTCGGGAGGTAGCGTGGTGGCCATGCGGCGATTTCCTTCCTTCGAACCGACCAGCGTGGCGATTTTCCACTTGCTGTCGCGGGGGTCTTCCTGGATTCGGACTGTCACAATCGACTCGCCGGGGGGAACCGGTACGGCACCAAACCATTGCGGCCCAGCGGAATTTTGAGGCCAAATGGAGCTGTACGCAACGCGAAATCGCGTGTTCGCGTCGGGAACTCGGACGCGGACCCGATAGGTCAACGGCTGGTCACTCGGAGCCCGCGCCGCGGCGATCTGGTCGGGAGCCGTTTTTGCCAAATAGCCAGTTTCGATTCGTAAGACCTTGATTTCCTGACGCAGGTCTTGCAGCCGGTACGAATTCAATGCCAAGCCAACCGCCAGCATCACAATCGTCATCAAGCCGAGATATTCACGGAGACTGATTCGCGTTGGGCGGCGGCGGGGCGGTTCGCGTTTGGTCACATCCATGCGTCGATTGTATGGCAGCGGCCATTCGTCGGTCTTTAAGATCAGACTGCGGTGGCGATCAAAAGATTCCTGAGTTGGGCCGCAGTGCCGATCCAAGTGCTTTGCACTTGTGCGACACAGTGTCGCCGGGAGCCAACTGCATCGTGATTCCAGCCCACCCGTGATTCCGAAAATCACGCGAGTTTCTGGACGTATTAGCCGTGGAGCGGGGCTTCGGCAGCCAAGTGGAGTTTGACGGTCAGCCTCACCGCTGCCCCGAATTCCGCAGAATCGACGAAAAAGTGAAGGTCGAGCCTCACCGGACCTCACGACATGTCGGCCTCGGGTCGCTAGATTGAAGCGGTGCGAGACCTAGGCTGCGGCGGTTGTTGGACGCTCCAATTTACGGTTAAAACCCTGTCCCGCAGGAGAGATTACCGTGATACGTGTCGGCGCCGTTTCCTATCTAAACACCAAGCCTTTGATTCATACGCTGAGCGAGCGTTTGGGCAACGAGGGTACGTTGTCGCTTGATCTTCCGAGCCGATTGGCTGCCGATCTCGCCGCCGAAAGATTGGACGTGGCGTTGATCCCTTCGGTGGAGTTTTTTCGTGGCACCGATTACGAGATCGTCTCCAACGCGGCGATTGCCTGCCGAGGTCCGGTTTGGAGTGTCCGCTTGCTGAGCCGGGTACCGGTTCCCGAGATTCGCCGGCTGGCGTTGGACGAGGGTAGTCGGACGAGTGCTGCAATGTTGCGTCTGCTGTTGTGGGAGATGTACCAATTACAGCCCGAAACCACGCCGCTAGAAATAGATCAAACGCCCGAAGAAGTGGATGCCGATGCACTGTTGATGATTGGCGACCGCGCGATGCATCCCGCCCCCGGCGTCTACCGCGAAATTTGGGACCTCGGGGATCGTTGGTGTCGTTGGACCGAGCTGCCGTTCGTCTTTGCGATGTGGGTCGCTCGCCCTGGGATTGAGTGGGGCAACGGGCTCGATCTCGCTGCGTTGACAAGCATGTTGGAGGCGTCGCGGGATGCCGGCTTGGGCTCGCTCGAAGAAATAGCGATCAGTCATGCCGCGCAGCACGGTTTAACAAAAGAAGATTTGCATCGATACTTTGCCGAGAACTTGCACTTCCGACTCGGGCCCGGCGAACGATCGGGCTTGAACGCTTTTCAGCAAAAGTCAGCTGAACGGGGTTTGATTCCCCAAAATTTGAAATCCGTTGTTTGACTCCAAACACTCACCAAGCATAAAGAATCGAGACGTGATGATCGCAACAAGCGAACATTCAATCCGTGATATTTTGGACAAGGCGATTGCGGGAGAGCGTTTGACGCCGGCCGACGGTATTCAATTGTTGGAAAGCCATGACTTGGCAGCGATTGGATCGGCCGCGGACCAAGTCGCGCGGCGAATGCACCCTGAACCGTATCGAACTTACAATGTCGATCGGAACATCAACTACACCAACATCTGCACAGCGGTTTGTAATTTTTGTGCGTTCTATCGGGGGCCGAAAAGCGAGGAGGGTTACGTCGTTCCACGCGATGAACTGCTCGCGAAAGTAGGAGAAACTGTCGACCTAGGCGGCAACCAAATTCTAATGCAGGGCGGGCTCCACCCGAAGTTCAAGCTCGAATGGTACGAAGAGCTGCTGCGAGATATCAAAACGGCCTACCCCGAGGTCAATATCCACGGTTTTAGTCCCCCGGAGCTGCATCATTTTACAAAGGTCAATCGGATTCCGATTCGCGATGTGTTGGTTCGTCTGCGGGAAGCAGGTTTGGGAAGTATTCCCGGCGGCGGTGCGGAGATTTTGGTCGACCGAGTTCGCGATGTTTTGACTCGCGGTAAGGTCATGACAGACGACTGGTTGAATGTCATGCGCGAATGGCATTCGCTCGGCGGCATCAGTACGGCAACGATGATGTTCGGGCATGTCGAGACATTGGCTGAGCGAATTGAGCACTTGGAGCGAGTGCGGCAGTTACAAGAGGAGACGAGCGGATTCACGGCCTTCATTTGCTGGACATTTCAGCCCGACAACACGGAGATGTCCGACATCTCTCCTTCCGGTTCATTCGCATACCTGAAGAACCAAGCCGTCTCACGCCTATATTTGGACAACATCCAGAACATCCAAAGTAGCTGGGTGACGCAGGGATTGAAAATCGGTCAGCTGGCGATGCTCTTCGGTGCGAATGATATGGGCAGCCTCATGATCGAAGAAAATGTCGTTGCTGAGGCGGGGACAGTGCACTACTTGTCACTCGGGCAGATTCGCGAGGCGATCAAGGAATTAGGCTACGAGCCACGGCAACGCGACGTCTTTTACAACCTGGTTTCACCCGAACTGGAGCAGAAGGCGATCACTGCCGATCAAAGCCGTGACCCCAAGCAATTGGTTCAGTTGGCTTAAACCCGTCTGCCGTAGCCGGCTGTCGTGGTTGCTGCCTCTGGTGGTTGTTGATGTCAGCTATAGTTTGCTGGTCCCTTGTTTCCCAACTTCGGAGCCAGTGATGCGGATTTTCAATCCAATTGCAACGATCGCGGTCCTAACGCTTGTCGGATGTTTGCCCGAGCCAGGTCCGCCCGTTGTCCGCGGGCCGATCAACACGTCCACTGCCTCCCAGTTGCAATCCGGGCTTCGTGCCAGCAACGGACCGACGTTCCAGGTTGAACATGAGCTACCGGTCGAAGGTGGCGCGGCGGCCAAGTCATTCACGGCGAATTGGTTGCTCGGCAATCTCTTTAAAAATAACTCGCAACTGCAAATCAAGCCTCCCGCCGATTGGACCGACGCGGAGGTTGTTCAAGCCGTCGAGGTGGTATTGGCAGCGCATCAAACCAAGCCGTGGTACGGGCAGATTGATGCGACGGTTTTGAGGTTAATGAGTAATGTGATGCAGGACGATCAAGTGGATCTCGCCTCCGACCTCGCACCAGAAACCCCTTATGAGGTGTCAGTCAAAATCAAGCATCACAGCAGCGAGTGGTTTGTGCAGGTGCAAGTTTTGATTGTCAGCGCAGACGGCATCAACGTCGGTTTTTGAAGTAGAGCTCGCTCTGTCAGGGAGCATCGGTCTTTGGTTGCAGTTGCTGCTTGGTTCTTCCCGGGTGGAAATCGGCGGAACTTGCTTGAATGGAACGGTTCCGTTCCGCCATTGTTATTGGCGAAGCTCGAAACGATTGTTGGAATTTCAGCTTGGAACCGGTCTGAGAGTTCGGCACCGCGTTTGGTTTTCGGGTCAATCGATCCAACGCTCTAGCAGTCCTTCGTAGGCGTCGATGCGTCGATCTCGCATGAACGGCCAATGGGTGCGGACGAGGTCGGTTTCGCCGATCGCGCAGTCGGCTGTCAAAAGGGTTTCGGTGTTGTGGTCTCCTTGCGCGACAATTTCACCTCGTGGTGAAACGATTAAAGACGATCCCCAGAATTCCAATCGGCCTTCGATGCCAATTCGGTTGGGGGCAGCCAGCCACATCCCGTTGGCGATGGCATGGGAGCGCAGCGTGGTGATCCAGGCATCTAATTGCCCTGATCCAAATTCCTGCTTTTCTTCATCGATCCATCCGATCGCGGTGGGGTAGAGCAAGATCTCGGCGCCGGCCAGTGCCAGCAACCGAGCCGATTCGGGGAACCACTGGTCCCAGCAAATTCCGATCCCCAGCTTGGCGTAGCGAGTCGAAATGGGAGTGAAGCCGAGGTCACCGGGGGCAAAGTAAAATTTTTCGTAAAACAGCGGATCATCGGGGATGTGCATTTTTCGGTAAACACCGGCGATCGAACCGTCAGCATCAATCACCGCTGCGGAATTGTGATACAGACCGGCCGCTCGTTGCTCGAAAATGGGGGCCACAACCACAATCTCGTGTTGTTTGGCGATTTTGGCGATCCGTTCAGTGATTGGTCCAGGGATGGATTCGGCCAAATCAAACATCTGGTGATCTTCTGATTGGCAGGGATAGGGTCCGTGGAAGAGTTCCTGCAGACAAACAATCTGGGCTCCCTCGGCGGCTGCCTTCTCGATCAAGCGGACGGCTGAATCGATGCAGGCATGACTGGAACCGGCATCTCGCATTTGCACGATGGATAGGCGAACATTGCCATTCACGAGTCATACCTTTTTTCTTTTGCTACGGAATTGAACGCACGTGCCTCATCGTACGCCGACGAAAGTGTTTTTTGCAGGGACCGGTACCGAAGTTGGCAAGACTTATGTTGCCGCATTGGTCGCTCGTTTTCTAGTCGATCAAGGGAGGCGTGTGGGCGTCTACAAGCCTGTGGCGAGCGGGTGTCGGGTCGAACCAGGAGAGCCGGCATCCAAATCTTCGCTAGATGTGGGAGATGGCAGAATCGCGGAGGACGCGGTCCAGCTTTGGCGGGCAGCGGGGCAACCTCGGACGCTCGAGGACGTTTGCCCGCAGCGATTCCTGGCACCACTTGCTCCCCCAGAGGCGGCGGCCTGCGAGGGGAACGCTGTCGATGCTGCCCAACTGCTTGCCGGAGTCGATTGCTGGTGCAGCGACTACGAAATCGTGCTGGTGGAGGGGGCCGGAGGCTTGTTCAGTCCGCTCGCTGAGGGGGTCTTGAATCTTGACTTGGCAGTCAGCATGGAAGCTCCGATCGTGCTGGTGGCTGCCAATCGTTTGGGAGTCATTCATGAAACGCTTGCCTGCGTGGCGGCCACAGAAAACCGTGGCGTGAGGATCGCGGGGATCATCCTCTCGGATGTCAGCGGTCAAGACGAGCCTTCCAAAGCGAGCAATGCGAAGCAAATTGAACGCTACTGTGATATCCCGATCGTCGCCTCCGTCGGTAACCATGCCAAGCCCGAGGAGGTCGCTGGGATCTTGGCCTGTGGCTTCTAATGACAAGTTTCTTTCGAATGAATGCGTGGCAAAGCTCGCAGCCCTCAAAGCTCGCAGCCCCCAAAGCTCGCAGCCGATTGGCCGCTTGGAAGGTTTCAGTCTTTGCCCACCCGATCACCTCCGCCAGTCGGATTCGCATTCGGTGGTTGCCGTTCGGTGGTTGCCATGCAAGCTCGAGCCCAAGGTCGTTGCCACTCGATTTGCAGCCACTCGATTTGCAGCCAAGGCCGACGTTAACCTCTTCCTGGTGAGGGGCGAATCCCCACTGCCACTCGAATAGCTTTATCGCCTCTAATCCTCGATAAACGCGCCGTGCTGAATCAAATTGCAACCATGCCACTTCGATCGCAACGCTCTGCATCGAATCAGTATCGCGCTTGCGTGTTGCGTTCCATTCCTGCGAAGGGAATCGTCGCCTGCCCCGTGCGGGGATTCGCGTTATTGGCCAGCATTGGTTACCCGCTGGTGCGATTGAAGTGCGGTTTGTGGGCAAAAGTTGGCGATATTGTGTCGCGGGAGATGCGGTTCCTCGATCGCTGAAAGTGGCCGGTTCGCACTTCTTTTTTCTTGGGAGGCCGCGGAATTTTTTCCCGGGTGTCAGGCTCGCCATGCTGTGTGATCGGGTGTGACAAAGTGTCCCGCAATGAGACACAATGATAAGTGGATAATGGGGTCCATATAATGGTATACAATGAAGTGAGCCTCAGGATGAGGTGTCCCACCTGCAAATCCCACCAATCCACTCGATCGCATCCTTCACGGCAATGGCTCGATGCTTGCCTCCACTTGGGAAACAACCTCAGGTGTGAGGGGGGTAACTTGACGAGTGCCAAAACAGTGCTTTTGAAAGAGCACCTGGGGAACCATGAATCGAACATATCTTTGCTTGCTGATGGTCATCTCGCTGAGCTGGCATTCAATAACTTGCGGCGATGACCCGTCAAAGGAATCCATCCAGAAGCAATCAGAAGGCCAAGAGCTTTTTGACAAGCAAATCAAGCCTGTTTTGATTGCCAAGTGCTACGAATGCCATTCCGGGCAAAGTGGCGAAATCGAAGCCGGGTTAGAGCTTGATTCACCGGCGGGCTTGCGCCGTGGGGGTGATTCCGGACCGGTGGTGGTGTCTCATCACAGTGAAAAAAGTCTGCTACTCCGCACGCTGAAACACCACGAAGGTGTTTCAGCGATGCCGCCGGAGGAGAAGCTTGGTGATGACGTTATCGCATCGTTCGAGGCTTGGATTCGGCTCGGAGCACCTGATTCACGAAAGGAGACGGGGCCGACGGCCAAAGAACAGCGTCTCGCTGCGGCGCAGGAGCACTGGTCGTTCCAACGGCCCGAGCGCGCTGAGCGGCCGCCAGTGCAGCAAACGGGCTGGCCGCAAAGCTGGATCGACGACTTCGTGCTGGCTGCCATGGAATCGGAAGGGCTAAAGCCTGTTCGTGACGCCGACCGCATGACGTTGGTTCGACGAATCTACTTCGACTTGATCGGCCTTCCACCGACACCGGAGCAACTGCAGCGATTCGTCACGAACGAGTCACCCGATGCGTTAACTGAATTGATCGATCAACTGCTTGATTCACCACAATTTGGTGAACGCTGGGGACGACATTGGTTGGATGTTGTTCGCTACGCCGAATCAAGTGGGATGGAGTTCAATTTCACTTACCCGCATGCGTGGCCCTACCGAGACTACGTGATCGATTCGCTGAATCAAGATAAGCCTTACGATTTGTTTTTGCGTGAACAAATCGCCGGTGATCTGATGCCCGTTACAGAACATGATGGTGATGATGTGATCGAAGCACGTCGGATCGCGCCGAGCATCTTGGCCTTTGGGCCGAAGCGTCACAACTCCAGTGGAACTGAGTTTCAGATGGATGTGGTGGATGATCAAATCGATACGGTTTTTCGATCAACCCAGGGGCTGACAGTTGCCTGTGCTCGCTGTCACGATCACAAATTCGATGCGATTCCGACGAAAGATTACTACGCGTTGGCCGGGATCTTTTTGAGTACCCAGCCGCTCTACGGCACCATCAAGCAAAAATACAGCAACAACCCCACAGACCTGCTTCCGATCGGTCGTGATGGAAACGCCAAGCATGCGGCCGCGGAACAGCACCGCCAAAAAATGGAAGCTGTCGAAAAGAGTCTGGCCGACAAACGTAAAAATCATGAAGAAGCGATCGCTGCGAAAAAAGTCGCGACGGAAAAACAAACCGAAACGCAAAAGTTGATCGAGACACAACTGGCAGCGTTAGAGACCGGTGCGATCGCAAACCAGGAATCGACCCAAGCGTTGGAAGATGTTAATTCCGCATTACAAGCCGCCGTCGATCAGGTCGCCAGCTTGGATCGCGAGATCGCGGCATTGGAAGCGGAAGTCGACGTTTTGAAAAAGAGCAGACCGCCTGAGCCTGTTTACGCCATGAGCGTGCGAGACCGCGATAAGCCCGCGAATACTAAAGTCGCCATTCGTGGCGATTTTCGCGAACGGGGCGAGGCTGTTCCCCGAGGTTTCTTGAGCGCTCTCAAATTGGAACATGAACCCACGATTGCTGCCAACACCAGCGGTCGCCTCGAATTAGCGGCGTGGATTACCCATCCTGACAATCCATTGACTGCCCGTGTGATGGTCAATCGGATCTGGCATCATTTGTTTGGCCGTGGCTTGGTGGCCAGCGTCGATAATTTCGGTGTGATCGGTAAACAGCCAACCCACCCCGAACTACTCGATACTTTGGCGATCAACTTCATGCGTGACGGATGGTCGATCAAGCGAACAATCCGCGAGATAATGATCAGCCGCGCCTATCAGCTCAGTAGCGCTACGGACCCTTCCAATTTGCAAGGTGATCCTGACAACCGCCTGTTCTGGAGGGCCACTCCGCGACGCCTGGAAGCCGAGTCGATTCGTGATGCGATGCTCGCTGTTAGCGGTCAACTTGATCTTCAACGCCCCACCGGTTCCACCGTGACGGCACTCGGTGACCAACTGGTTCGCGGAATTCCAACCAGCAAAATTCAGCCGCCTAGTAACCATCGCAGTGTCTACTTGCCGATTGTTCGCGACTACGTGCCCGAGCTGTTTGATCTATTTGATTTTCCTTCACCCAGTCTGGTGAGCGGCGGTCGCAGCGTCACAAACGTCCCATCGCAGGCACTGTATCTTCGCAATTCAGTTTTTGTCACAGAGCAAGCAAAGCATGCCGCGCAACGCTTATTAGCGTCGAATGAAGCGGTCAATGATGAGCAGCGAATCGATCTCGCAATGCGATGGGCACTTTGTCGTGCGACCACCGTAGCAGAGCGTGAAGCCGCGTTGCGGATGATTCAGCAGATCGAGCAAGCGGATCCAAAAGGTCAAGGCAGTTCGGAAATAGATGCGTGGACTGCTTGGTTCCACACTCTATTCACGACCGCTGAATTTCGTTACCTCGTTGATATGCCTTCGCAATCAACGGGCAAACAAGCTAAGTCGCTAGTCGCGTTGCCGTAGGAATATATGTCGCCATGTTAAACGATATCTCAAAATCGATTCTTTCACGACGCCAGCTTGTCCAGGCGGCGTCCTGCGGTTTAGGCTCGTTGACTCTGTCCGGTATGACAGCCTCGCAAGCCGATGCCGGTTTACTATCGCAGCGGCAACCGCATTATGCTGCCCGCGCAAAAAGGGTGATTTTCATTTTTGTGAATGGTGGTCCGTCGCAGTTTGAATCGTTTGACTACAAGCCAGATTTGAAGGCGGCCGATGGCAAGCAAGGTCCCACAAAACGCAAATTGCTTGGCCCACGGCTGAAGTTTGCCCGCCATGGAGAAAGTGAGATGTGGGTTTCGGAAGCCTTTCCTCATCTCGCGAAACAAACCGATCATCTTTGCATGCTCAACGCGATGCAAACGACGAGCCGAGCGCATCCGATTGCAATCCCGATGTTGCATACCGG
>JAQWPZ010000133.1 GCA_029245125.1 Rubripirellula sp. | reverse complement strand
TTTGGCTTGTTGATTGGTTCCGCGTGGCATGTCAAGAAAGTTGTAACTGACTTGCCACTGCAAGCCATGAAGGACCGGCGCTGGTCCAACCCAATTCTTGCCCACCACTCGCGGTTGGTTTTGATTTCCCCGTTTGGGTCGCAGTGTTTCGGACGGACTGAATGTCAATCGCCGAATCCCCCGCCAACTCGGCAGCGGTTCATCGTTCACGTCACGAAACTCACTCGGCTTCAGCAGCAGTTTCTGCACCTGCGTGCCACCACTGAGTTCCAAGGCGACGGCATAATCATCGATCCGCACGACCAACACATTTGGCTCAGCAGTTTGCACCTCAACCGCTAGCCTTGCCCCCAAAGGCGCCTGCCATTTCGCATCCCCAATTTTGTGAGTCGACCGCGCCCATTCACTAGGCCGGTAGCTAAACCACTGTTTCTCCCAATCACCTTGAAAGTCCTCAATGAGCGTCGTCGGACGCAAGGTCGGCTGAACCCCCTCCGCTCGAAGCTGTTTCGCCGATACCGTTTGCATAACGGACGAAAGATTCATCGCATCGGCGTTGTAGCTTCCGTAGTAATAGCCAACTGCCGAAACGGGTGCCTCAAGCGGATAGGAAACATTCGCGTAAACCCAAATTGGTTTGTCAACGCTGCCGATTGGTAACTCTGCTGTCCATATGCCATCTGATTCAATGGCCTTGGCATGATGCCAAAACCGATTCATCGTATTTTGCCGATCCTCTGGCCGTTCGTTGGCTTTTCCTTGTTGCGTGTAAAAGACATCAACCTTTTGAACCGGCTTGGATTGATCAGGCTTGACGGCAATTTTGGGGATGCTGTTTTGGGTCCGCAAAACAAGATCTGTTTCGGGTGTCTGTGGAAAGCTGAAGGCACCTTTGAGATGCTGGTCAAACCACAACTGCGTCGCCACCTCGTACTCGGACGTATCTTGGTGGCTGTGATGCGGCGAACAGGTGACGCGGTACTCACGACTAGAGATTTCATGCACCGCCAGCGGGAGGTCACCAATCCTTCCGTGGAAGTCGTTCGCTGGACTCAAGAATAGAATCGGGCAAGCGACGTTGGCCAAGCTGACCTCATCACTGAGTGTTGCCCGATACAACGGACTGCGACTGTCGCGATCACTAATTCCACCGCAGGAGGGCGCCGCTGCTTTAACCCGGGGATCAACCGCTGCAATCACCGTCAATTTTCCGCCCATCGAGTGGCCGTAAACTCCCAAGCGATCGGCATCGACTTCAGGTTGCCGTTCGAGAAAAGTCAACGCCCGGCGAGCAGCCAACGCACACAAGAACCAACCACTGTTCCTCGGCGATTCGATTGAATCAAGCGTCCACCTTTGCGGCATCGCACTCGGAAACTGATTCCCTGCGTTTCGACCTGGGGCGTGATAACCGTCGACAGCACCCCAATCTGTTGTTAATCGGTAGCCGGGATCGTCTCTCTTTTCATCCCAAAAAAGCTTCACTTCTTTCGGAGTGACCCGATACGGTGGGCTACTGATCCGCCCAGCCCAAGCAATGGAAACGGTTGCGTAACCGCGGCGAGCATTCGAAAGACATGCTTTGGCATCCGCATACTGCCCACCACCATGAATCTGGACCAGTCCAGGAACTTGCTGACCACGCGCGGCCAACTGCTTTGGGTATCCATAGACGGCCGCCAGCGTAGCCTTTTCACCCTTAAAAATGCCAATACGGAACCGGACAATCCGCAGCATCACATCATCGCTTTCCCATTGATGCAGCGTTTCAACCTCCAGCGGCTCGGCGCGAGGATCAAACCCCGCCCACATCTCTGCAAAGTTTTGTGGGGCCCGCCCGTTGCGAAGTGGCGGCAAAGTATCTGGTTCCCCTCCCGTGGCAAGCGACCCTTCAAGTAACGTGACGAACAACAGAATTTTGGCAAGATTCATTTGGCGGATCACTCGGGTAACTCAGTGGTACTCGAAAAATGATGACGATCGAAAACGAAACGTCAGTACTAATGTACCCAAGTCAACGAATCCGGATCCAACTTGACGACTCATGTGAAAAAGAACATTCGTTCTCCGCCCCTTTCAATCAGCCGCCTGTCAATCAATTACCTCGCCATCACTGCCCTTTTCATGCTCCATTTGCATGCCGAGTCGCCAATCGATCGACTCGCTTATGAATTCAGCAAAATCAAGTCTGCCTTGCAACCAAGCGAACAGAGATTCGGCCTCGTCAGGATCGCCAGCCAATTCGGCCCACTCTGCCAATCTTGCTGGGGGCACCGTCGATTCAATCAGACGCCGCCGTTCGTGATCCGATTCGCTGAGCGTGCGGTGATCACCTACCAACACGTGCTCCACGTACCACACATAATGCGCAGCCCACTCGGCCTCCATTTGAACCAGATCGCGAATATCTCGTAGGCGACCATCTAGCATGAGCTTCTTAGTCGGCCTAAAGGTTTTCTTGATTGCATTGAATTCTGGAGTGTCCATCAGTCGTTTCCCTGTCCCTGTCCCTTCTCTCACCTCGCCCCGCTCACCTCGCCCCGCTCACCCGGCCCCACGTTGATCTCGATCGCATTTCTCATCAGGGGGGCGACTATTGGACTTTACTCGGCCTACAAGCTTCACCGAACGCCGACAAACCCACGGCTACGCAACACACCTCTAACAAGGCCGCCGAAACAAGGGGCATTAGGCTCGCAGCAACCCAAGCGGCGTGACGGAAGATTAAATGGGTCAGACACAAAACGGGCAACCGAGAAATGAAACGAACAGCAGGAACCGACGCGTCAACTGTTCGATCGGCCCCCTCAAACCGTCGCGGAACCGATCTTCGTTGTGCCCCAAATTTAACGGCGGGGAAGAGTAAGAGATCGGCACCACACCCACCCCCCGCGACGAGTGGCGACCGAGCCCACGGGATGACAAACGGGGCGGAATTTGTAAATTAGGGCAACCAAGCTTAATTTCAAACGGAGGGCGTGACCTTGCTATTTGCACCTGAAGCGGCCGATCACAAAAAGGTAAAATTTCACCCACGCGTTCTAGGCTCCCCGGCACCGATGTTTCCGGGATACGAAGTCGACATTAGCGATCGCGTCGATGACGACCAAAAGCCGGATGCGATTTGGCACCGTGATCGTGCAAAGGGCATGATTCGCAACCATCCCGAAATCAAAAAGCTCTTCGGTAATACCCGCATCACTGCGGTCTGGTGTCTGTTGTTTGCCGGTGTGCAAATTGGCTTGGCAGTCTTGGCCGGATCAATTCCCTGGTGGTCGGCGATTCTTCTCGCCTATTTTGTTGGTTCCTGGATCAATGTCAATTTGTTCCAACTGGCGCATGAATGCAACCATAACCTGGTGTTCAAGAAAACCGCCTGGAACCGGCGGTTGTTTACATTGACAACGTTACCGATGTTTTTATCCGCTCATCATGCCTGGTGGATCGAACATCACGTCCACCACAATGACCTTGGTGCGAAAAAGGATTTCATCACCCGTCGCAGAACCGCTCTATTACTCACACGACAGCAACGCTACCTGTGGGCAACGACCGGCCCATTTTATCGTTTGTTTTGCGTCTTGTTTTCTCCGGTGTTTATGCCTTACGCCCTCTTCATGCTGGTCAGCCAGGCGTTACGGTCCGCGGTGGGTTTAATTGTGTATGTTTTCACCTCGTTGCTGCGTGGCAAACTGGATCCATCGCCTTTAACGCTATCGATCCTGGCTGACGAACATCTAATTTCCGGCTACGAAAAATACCGCATGAAACGGTGGGCCGTCATTTACCCACTGATGAGCTTTATGATGCTGGGATTCTTGATCTACTTCGGCGGCTGGATGTCAGTGCTCTATTTACTACTCTCCCAGCTCTTCATGACCGGATTCCTTCATCCGCACAACTTTGGAATCATTCTCAGTAACTCGCACTTCCACGGACACACACGCTATCAGCCATCCTCATCGTTGTATGGCTGGTCCAACAAAATCTACTTCAACTTTGGACTGCACACCGAACATCATGACATCATGGGGATCCCGTGGCACCGACTGGGAAAACTCCGTGAAATTGCCCCCGAATACTATGATGACTTGGTGAAGACGAATTCTTATGCCGGGCTTGCTTTCAAATTCATGGCTGGTGATCCCGCAACTTTAGAAGAGCAATTCGATAACGAGGATCATCGCAACGAAAATGGGATTTCACCTGACCAGGCAACTCCGACGACAGCGAACGAGGTCGTGCCCACCAACGAATCGTGACGCGGCTTTAGCCGCGTCGGCTACGAATACGCACGCGAAACATTTTCCTACCGGCTAACTGACCTTGCGGCGAAGTGCCCGTAAAGCGGCAACACCCGGCAATCGAACACACG
>JAQWPZ010000100.1 GCA_029245125.1 Rubripirellula sp. | reverse complement strand
AATTAAATGGGGCCGGAGGGCAGCCGTTCTTAACTGCCCCGGACGATCTGCTGCCAGGACAGCCTGTTCCGCCAATGCCTTAGTGTGGGGGTAGTGGCAAAGCCAATTGGAGGCGTAGGGGACCGATTCATCCACCCCGCTTTGATGCTCGCCGTCAAAGGTGACACTGGGACTGCTCGAAAACACCAGCCTGCCGATCTTGTTTTGCTGGCAGGCATCAATCACATGATCGGTTGCCAATTTATTGATCGAATAAAACGTTTTCCAAGGGCCCCAGACGCCTGCAATCGCAGCCGTGTGAATCACGGCGTCGACCTCAGAAATCGCCCGCACGACAAAGTCTGCGTCGGTTAGATCCCCACGCACATGCTCCATTCCGCGACTGACCAGGTCCGGATATTCGGTCCGTGAAATGCCGACGACCTGATCTCCGCGGTCAATGATTTGACGAACGATTTCACTGCCTAGAAAACCGCCGCAACCGGTCACCAATATACGCACGTGTTTCTCTTCGTTTTTGCGATGTCCCCCGCACGCGGTATCCCCCGCATGCGATGCGAGCCAGGGTTTTTAACGTTTGGGGTGAAGCCAATTCGGACCGGTATTGATGTGACCATTCTTGCACCTGATATAACAAACGCCCATGATCGCAGGATGCTCCCAAGCGACTTGAGGTCAGGGCTTGTCCCAAAAATCAGGGCTTGTCCCAAAAATCAGGGCTTGTCCCAAAAATCAGGGCTTGTCCCAAAAGTCGGGGCTTGTCCCAAAAGTCGGGGCTTGTCCCAAAAGTCGGGGCGAATCCTGCCGTTCAGGACTGGTCATCAACCAGTGATAAAGACTACTCGGCATCTCGTCAATTCTCTCCCCATCACGCGTCGGTAAGACCTGCCATGGATTTTATTAAACAACATCGAATCAAATCGGGAAAGAAAGTTGATTTGAGCGAGATGGAGACTCGTGTGAAAGGCCCGTTCGCGGATAAGTCTGCGGCGAAAGCCTTCACGGCCGAGACCAATGACGCGATTCGCGAATTGCAGTATCGCTTGTTTGTCGAAGGCAAACAGTCGCTGCTCGTGGTGTTGCAGGCTCCTGATGCTGCTGGCAAAGATGGTTTGATTCGGAATGTTCTCGGCCAAATGAATCCTCAGGGATGTCGTACCTTTCCCTTCAAGGTGCCGAGCAAATTAGAGTTGTCCCACGATTTTCTGTGGCGGATTCATGCCTGTACCCCTGCCAAAGGGATGGTGTCGGTCTTCAATCGATCCCACTACGAGGACGTATTGGTGGTTCGGGTAGAAGACATCGTCCCCAAACAGGTATGGAGTGAGCGATACGAGTTGATCAATCACTTTGAATCGTTGCTCAGATCCTGTGGCACGCGAATTTTAAAGTTCTATTTGCACATTAGCTTGGAAGAGCAATTAGAACGGTTCGGGAAACGCTTAGAAAATCCCGCGAAGCACTGGAAACTCAATCTTGGCGATTACGAAGCACGCGGGAAGTGGGACTCTTACCGCAGTGCCTATGAAGATGCGATGGAGAAGTGTAACCAGCAAGATGCTCCTTGGTTCGTGATCCCTGCGGACCACAAGTGGTACCGAGACGCCGCTGTCGCCAGCATCGTCCGCCAAACTCTGGAAGACATGGATCCGCAGTTGCCCAAAATAGATGTTGATTTGGACGAGGTCCGCGGTCTGTACGAACGAGAGCAGGTCAAGTTGAATGATGAGACGAAATAGGAACCTGAATGCGTGGTCCCGCTTTGGCTTGGTCTATGGTGAAGTCGTCCCCTTGCTGATCCGCTTTTATTTTAGTTCTGCTTCGGTTGTCGTGAAGTTGTTGCGTTCTTCGCAACGCCTGTTTTCCATCTAACTCCTGTCCTATCCGCTCGAAGGTGGTTTGCGATGTCAATTCGAAGCGTTGCCTGTCCTGGATGTGGCGTTGCTGCCAACGTTCCCGCAGCGATGACGAACACCCGCTGCCCCTCTTGTGGTTTGGTTTGGAATATTCATCACCCCGTTGCTCCTAAGTCAGGTCGTCAGCCACAGGCCGACGACACCGCCGAGAAACGAGAGCCTTCTGCGGCGGTTGCCTTAGCGGCTTTGGTCGGTGGTGGCATGGTGTTGATGGTTCTGATTGGCATGGCCATTGTGCTGCGGAAACCGTCAACGTCGGAGCCTGAGGCCGTGGTAGCCGAGACGCCTGCGGTGGCAGCCAACGGAGTCGAAGAAGAAACGATCAAGCCGCGCGAGCCCGAGCCTTATCGAGAGGTCAGGTTGCCCGAGCAAACTCGCCAGCGGATCTACAATGATTACCGCCAGGTTGCTCGTACCACGGTCGAAAAACCGCTTCCTTTGCTGCAGGGCAGTCCACCTCGCAAAATGATGGAAGACATGTTGCAAAAGACCTTCGATCGGGAATTGAGACGGTTCGCGGCGCTGCACAATATAGATTTTGATGATGTGCAAGAGATCATCAAGGAAGGCGACGCGAAAAAATGGGACCCCAGCCCACGCAGCAACGCAACTCGCGGCGGCATCAGGGTCTACCCCAGAGAAATGAGTGAGGGATGGCAAGCCAATCGCAATCGCAAATAGCCACCCGAGCGACTCAACAATACCTTTCCAACTAAGATGAAAACACGAACTCGCTGATGATTGAATTCTGGTCGAACCAACCATCCGTTAATCGCTTAGCGTTCATCTCGGATTTGCATTTATTCAGTAATCGATGCAACGCGGATGAACATCATGATCTGATTGATCAAGCGATTGCCGACGCCGACCTCTGTGTGTGGGGAGGAGATCTGTTTGATTTTCGTTGGAGCCGGTTGCAGAACGAGACCGAATCTGTTCGCACGGCGCTGGAATGGCTAGAGAATTGGTACATCCACTATCCAACCACTCAGTTCGTTTTTTTGGACGGTAACCACGACGCACACCGAGTGTTTTCCGAAGCACTCGCCGAATGGGCACAGAAGCGAGATCGGTTTACCTGCGGACTCGATTGCATTCGTGTGCACGATACGCTGTTACTGCACGGCGATGTCATCGAGGGTAAAGGAGATCTTGATCGTTTCTCCGATTATCGAATCCGCTGGCAGAATAAGCCAACAGCCTCGCAAGTCGCTAGTAATATCTATGATGTCGCGATCGCGACACGCATGCACCGCGCCGCTGCGATCGCTGCCCATCGCCGTCGTGCAACCTGCATTCGGCTGATGCATTGGATGCACGCGCAGCCTGATGAGCGTACCGCAGGGGTGCGCCGGATTGTCTTCGGTCACACGCACCGAAGAATCCGTGGATACCGCTTGCAAGGGGTTGAATTTCACAACGGCGGAGCGGCCATCCGGCACGTCCCTTTCTCGCCGATTGAACTAGAATTCGAAGACGATTTGTTGGTGTAAGCTGTCAGCTCGCCGGTCGTTGATCGTGACGAACAATTGTCTGCGTTCTCACGGTTGAACGGCTCTTACGATTGAACGACAGCGATGCCGGGAAATCAATCAACACGCCTGAGCCTCTGCGAACCTCCTTGGAAGAGAAGGTGGTTCCAGGAAAAAGCAGTGTCTGGGAAATCCAATGCCGGCTTTGCTCAGGACAGCGGCTTTGCTCAAGACAGCGGTGTTGCTCAGGACAGCGGTGGGGACAACGGCAATGAACTGCTCCCAGCGAAGGCTAACCCAAGTGTTTCCTTAAAGAGGCCATCGCGGTCTTTGCGATCCTTGGCTGCATAATGGACGGATGTCCGCCGAGAGTCGCGGTGGTGGTGAAGTGGCGGCCTTCTGGATTGACAATCAGCATCCTGACATCGCGGGCAGCGAGTGGAACGTCGCTACCGTGTGCCAGTTCGGGATAGCTATCCACGACTAGCGCCCAGTCGGCGTTGATCGCGTATTTAGCCCGATCGATCGAGTCTCGTTCGTTCTCGGCCTGAAACATGCGTGCCAAATCGGTGGGGGTGGAAAGCGATAACCCGCCTTGATAGCCCTTCGTCGGACCTAGTTCGGCGAACCAATCTCCCAGTAACGCCGCCCGGCCGAACTCGATCACCATCAAAGATTGGTGGTGATCTTGCAGCAGCTTATTGATTGCGTGTTGCTGTTCAAAATACTCTCCATCACCAAAATGGAACTCAGAAACCAATCGCAGGATTTCCGTCCTTGTGTCTTGGATCATCTGATCACACTGATCGTCCGTTTCGGCTTTGGCAGTGATCCGCAGCGAGATCGTTGCCGCGGTCACAGTGATGCCGACCCGTGGTTGCCGTTCACGCGAGATCATGTCACCGAGACGGTCTTCCATGTCGCTTTCGCCCGTCCCGAAGAATTTCATCACATGGTGATGGATCTTCCCCGAGTCCCCCGACAACCCCAGGATTCTCGCTGCAACGGTTTCATCAAACATCCTTTTCATTTCCGCGGGCACGCCCGGCAAGGCATATAAATGACAACCGTTGCGATCTTTGCGTTCGATAACCAGATCGATCCCAGGCGCTGTGCCTTGCGGGTTGATGATCTCGCGACTACCCCGCGGAAACAACGCTTGCACGTGGTTCCGCTCCGGCATCTCGCGTTTCCGTCGACGGAACATCGACTCGATCCGTTGCAGCGATGCTGCGTCCATTTCTAGCGGTTGGTTGGTCAATCCTGCCAGTGCGTCGCGGGTCAGGTCATCCCGCGTGGGACCGAGTCCGCCAGTGCAAACGACGACATCGGAACGCTCACTGGCTATCCGGAAAACGTCAACGTTGTGCTCAAGCGTGTCACCAACCGTGCTGTGGAAAGCGACGTGGATCCCCAACTCCCCCAAGCGTCGACTAAGCCACGCGGCATTGGTGTCGACGCGGGCACCGCTAGTCATCTCGTCACCAATCGAGATGACCTCACCGACTAGGTGTTGCTTCACCGGTGATGGGAGGGAGTTTGGTTCCGGCACCTGACTTCTCTTTGCGTGGTTCGAATGGGAGGCGGGAAAGCTGACTTGTAAGCATCATCGAACGGCGTGGGGTTTTTCCCAAGTGCACGACTTGATGAGTGTAGGTCTTTTCTCGCTCGAACAATACGCGTACGTCAATCCAGGTTGGCTTTTTATGGTCACGTGGTTCGATCTCGAAATACCACCAAACGTGCGAACCATCATCTTCGCGACCGATCCAATGATAGCTGGCGGCGTCGGGCTTCCCATCGCGGGGCGTGTCCGTCACTCGGAACTTCTTTTGCAGATACTGGACGATCCAGTCTTTGCTTGCCGGCTTGCCCTGGAACTGCCGCTTCAGCCATTGTTCATCCAAGACGTCTAGTCGCATCGCAACTTCGAGACGTCCGGTTTCGGCGTTCCATTCGAGTTCTGAGAAGGTCTCATGTGATGGGTGCAGGAGGGCTGCCAATAAGATGGAAGAAAACATCTCGCTTAAGTTCTCTTGTGACTAGATATGATGGGTTAGCCTTTTCGGCACTTCGCTTTCACAGGCCGCTTGGAGCGGCCTCGGTTTCATTATTCCGGTTCGGGAAGGAGCCCTACTTCTTTTTCTCTTCGGGCTTCTGCTCTGCCTTCTTTTTGGCTCGATCCTTTCGCATCGGATTTCCGCTGGAACGCCTGCCTTTGTAAAGCTGGAATCGGCTGGGAATGAACCGTTCTGGCCAGTGATTGTTCGCCTCTTCGGTGTCGGCGATCTCCCGTCTCGGGTCAAGGACGATGCGAGCGATTTCCTTTTCGGTGACCCAAAGTTTCTTAACACTCTTGCTGTTTTGTCGCCAGATTTGTGGCGGATATGTCACCAATTCGTTGGTGTTGTCGGTGTAGTAGATTCGCAGAATCACAGGCATCACCAAGCCGCCGACATTTTCGAATTCGATGACGTAGAAATTAGTTGTGCGTCTCAGCATGGCCCGATCTTTTGGATCGAGATCGTCGAGCATTTTTTGGAACGCTTTACGAGCCGAATCTTCGACGGCCAATTCGTCGTACTCCGCGCTATTGTAAAAATCCTTTAGTCCCGGTTGCCAATCAATTCGCCGGCGCAGGTTTTCGTTGCGTTGTTGGCTGAGCGTTGGTTCTTTTTCTTGCCGCTGCTTCCGCTTCCGTTCGGCAGCTTGGTCCGGATCACCGGCGTCAATTTGGTAGAGTTTGACGTCGGAAATCGCGAGATCCACGTGGTCTGTACTGTAGAACCAGCCGCGCCAAAACCAATCCAAGTCGATTCCCGAAGCATCTTCCATCGTGCGGAAAAAATCGGCCGGCGTTGGTCGTTTGAATTTCCATCGTCGGGCGTATTCGCGAAAAGCGAAGTCGAATAATTCACGGCCCAGAACGGTCTCTCGCAGGATGTTCAATGCGGTCGCAGGTTTCCCATAGGCATTGTCGCCAAACTGAAGGACCTCCTCACTTCCGGTCATGATCGGCCGTTGAAAACTGCCACGCATGTAAGGCACGATTTTTTCGGGATCGCCACGCCGCGACGGGTAGTTTTCTTCCCACTCTTGTTCAGCCAAATACTGCAAGAATGAATTCAGCCCCTCATCCATCCAGGTCCACTGCCGCTCGTCACTGTTGACGATCATCGGATAAAAATTGTGACCGACTTCGTGAATCACAACCGAGATCAAGCCGTACTTTGTTGCCTTGCTGTAAGTGCCGTCCTCTTCGGGGCGTGGTCCATTGAAACAGATCATCGGATATTCCATTCCGTAAACCGGTCCGTTAACGCTGATGGCCACGGGGTAGGGATAGGCGAACGAGTATCGACCGTAGACCTCCAGCGTGTGCGCGATCGCTTCGGTCGAATATTGACTCCAAAGCGGTTCGGCCTCGTTGGGATAGTAAGACATCGCTAGCACCTGCTTGCCGTCCACCTCGACACCCATCGCATCCCAGATGAATTTACGACTGGCGGCAAACGCAAAGTCACGAACGTTCTTTGCCGCGAAGACCCAGGTTTCGGTCTCTTTGCTACCCTTCGCTTGGTTTTCTTTTGCCTCATCTGGCGTGATGACGAACATCGGCTGCTTCGCGGTTTTCGCTTTGGCTAATCGTTCGATCCAAGCCGGTTCCATGACCTCGGCAGCGTTTTGTAGTTCGCCGGTGGCGGCAACCACCATGTCGTCCGGAACAGTGATTCGCACTACGTAATCGCCGAGTTCCAACGTGAACTCGCCGCGCCCCAGGAATTGCTTATGCTGCCATCCGGTGTAGTCGGTGTAAGAGACGACTCGCGGGAACCACTGTGCCATCTCGTAGATGTAGTTCTTGTCTTTCTCGAAGAACTCAAAGCCGCCGCGGGCCGACATCAATTTTGCATTCACGATGTTGAATGAAAAATCGACATGAAATTCAAACGACTGTCCTGGTTTAAGTGGCTTTTCTAAGTCGATCCGCATCATCGTTTTGACGATTGTGTGATCGAGTGGTTGCTGCTTCGAATCAGTGACTGCGTCAATCTTGTAGCCCCCTTCGAATACCATCCGCTGGAAAATCGAGTTCATCGCTTTGAACGACATTCGCGGCGACGGGGTGGGAGCCGATTGAACCTTGGCGGAGTCAGAGTCGGCCTTGAAGCGGTTTTGATCGAGTTGCACCCAGAGGTACCCCAGCGTGTGGGGCGAGCGGTTGTGATAGGTAATTCGGCTGACACCCATCAGTCGCTGTTTCTTGTCGTCCAGCGTGACGTCAATTTCGTAGTCGGCTCGCTGCTGCCAATAGTCGGGACCTGGCGCGCCCGATGCGGTTCGCTGGTCGTTCGGCGTCGGCCACCATTGATCGATTTGATAGAAACGATCGATCGGGTCGGAGTGCTTCGAATTGGGCAGCGGTTGTGCTACTGCCCAGGTGCTAATCAACGATGCCAGCAGGGCCAAGAGTGTTCGCGTCATAAATTCGGTAGGTTAAGCTTTCAGCCGGATAGAGATGTTGGAAGGGCGTACTGGCAGCGTGACACTGCAGACGCACTGATGGATGCTCGACGTCTGTCGGAGTTCCATTACGGATAATTGTAGTTCGGGTGACCAACCCCGCGGTAAATTGACCCAAAACGGGGTTGTTTTGGCCCTCATATCGGTTTTGTGGATTCGCGAGCGTCGTTTCTTTGGTGAAACGAGGGGGGTGCGGGTCGAGCCACCCGGCGAACATATTTAGAATGCTCGAAAAGTTTCCCTCCCCGGACGCCGGTGATTGAATTGAAAGTCGCTCGCCACACAATCGGTTATTGCACAAATGTTCACGCTGGCGTGGACCTCGAATCGATCCGCGACAATTTGGAACGGTACGCAGTAGCGGCGCGGATCGCCTGCGGGCTGGATGAATTGGGGGTTGGGCTGTGGTTGCCTGCTCAGGCGGCGGTGGAACTGGGAACGCAAACCGATGATTTTGCCGGGTTTTTGCGGCAGCGGCATTTGCGTGCCTACACGATTAACGGATTTCCCTATGACAATTTTCATCAGGACGTCGTCAAGCGGGCTGTCTATCAGCCGGCTTGGTGGCAATCGGAGCGTCTCGATTACACCCAAAGATTGGCCGATATTCTAGCTCGACTACTCCCCGAAGATGAGGAGTTTGGTTCGATCAGCACGCTCCCGATCGGTTGGCCATCCGACTGCGAAAGCGATTCGATGTTGGACCAAGCTGGTGCGAACTTGCGGCAGTTGGCTGCCTATCTACAGAACCTCGAGTCGACGACCGGACGTCACATCGTTGTTGCGATCGAGCCAGAGCCGGGCTGCATCTTGGACTCCGCCGAGGACATCATCGACTGGTTCGACAAGTACCTGCCCGATGAAGTCCACCGCAAATACCTGACTGTTTGCCACGATGTCTGCCATTCGGCAGTGATGATGGAACCTCAACTCGAGGTGCTGAAGCGATATGCCGAAGCCTCCATCACGATCGGCAAGGTCCAGGTCAGCAGCGCGATCGTGGCAGATTGGCAATCGATGGCTGCCGACCGGTGTCTCGAGGCTCTCGGTCAGTTGCAGCAATTTGCCGAAGATCGATACCTGCACCAGACAGGGCAACAAATGGCGGGTGGAAAATTCAACCTGGCGGAGGATTTGCCCGAACTGCTAGCGGCACACCCGATTCCCGAGCAAATTGAAGCCGATACGGAAAGAACACCGGTGAGTGATCCGGTTGGTGGCGATGAGCGGTGGGTCGTTCATTTTCATGTTCCGATTTTCTTGGAAAGATTCGGACACCTCACCACCAGCCAGCGAGAGGTGTTGGAATGTGTGCGTGCGTTATTGAGTGAGGATTCCCCCAACAGCTTTACCGGGCACCTCGAAATCGAAACCTACGCGTGGTCTGTGTTGCCCACTGCGATGCGCAAGCGAGGCTTGGCGGAAGACATCGCACAAGAAATCACCTGGTTTCGACGCACCCTCTTCGACTGCCTGTGATCACCAATTGTCACTGGGATCGCTGCTGAACGGGATCGCTGCTGAACGGGGCGCTGCTGAACGGGGGCGGGGCAAACTACAAGCAACTCCGAGCTTCGGATTTCGGCCGGCCAGCATGAGCTGGTAGATGCGTATCCGCTCAGGTCGATTGCTGCTCAGGTCGATTGCTGCCGATTAGATCCCGGTGAATGACTGCATGAATGAATCGGGCTTATGCATCATCTTGCTGGCTTGCTGATAGTTGTCGCTGCCTTTCAGCGAAGCGTTTTCGTTGGTCCTCGGTGATTGTCGAGGCGCAGTGCGAGCATTGGACGCCCGCGACAAAATCTGGATGCTGTTGTCCCTCCGCGGTCACAGGCCAACCGCAGCCGAAGCACATCACGTGGTCACTCTCATGCAACCCATGGCTGACCGATACACGTCCATCAAATACAAAACACTCGCCCTCCCATTGCGACTGTTCAGTAGGGACTTCGTTCAGGTATTTGAGGATGCCGCCCTTGAGGTGATAGACCTCTTCGAACCCCATTTGCTTCAGCAGAGCAGTCGACTTTTCGCACCGAATGCCACCGGTGCAGTACATCGCGACTTTCTTGTGCTGTTGTGGATCGAGGTTCTCGCGGACGTAATCCGGGAATTCGCGAAACGAGTGAGTCTGAGGATTATCGGCTCCCTTGAATGAGCCGATCGCGACTTCGTAGTCATTTCGTGTGTCGATCAACACCACGTCTGGATCTGAAATCAGTTCATTCCAATCCTGCGGATCGACGTAGGTGCCAACGGCATCGAGTGGGTCGATGCCTTGGACACCCATCGTGACAATTTCCTTTTTTAAGCGAACACGGCACCGCTTGAACGGTATCGAATCGCAATAGGAATACTTGACTTCCAACTCAGTCAACCGCGAGTCGCTACGCAAAAAATCAATCCATTCATCAATTGCATCAGGTGTCCCTGCTAAGGTTCCATTGATGCCTTCGTGCGCGAGCAACAGGGTTCCACGGATTCCGAGTGATTCCATCTGGGTCTGGAACGTTTCCCGCAACTGAATATGGTTGTTCAGTGGAACAAAACGGTACAGCGCGGCAACCTTAAACTGTCCCGTTGTTACGGGAGATTCACTCGAATTCACTGTTGATTCTCACGTCAGTAGGATCGGATACGAATCGGATTAAACCAACATCCGCAACGATGCCATCGCGGAGGAGTAATCAGGTTCGTTCGTGACTTCGCTTACAATTTCCTTGTAAGCAACGTTTCCGTCACTATCGAGGACGATGACCGCCCGAGTCAATAATTTTAGTTCTTCGATGGTCACGCCGTAAGTCTCGCCGAATTCGTGCGTCTGGTAGTCACTGGCGGTCCGCATTTGGATCTCCTCTGCACCACAAAATCGGGCTTGGGCAAATGGGAGGTCTCGGCTGACGGTGACGGCGTTTGCTTTGTCACCGAGGGCTGCCAGTTCTTGGTTGAAGGTCTTGGTTTGGACCGCACAAACCGGTGTGTCCAGGCTTGGCACGATATTGATTAAAGTCGGTTTTCCCTTCAGATCTGCCAATGTCAACGTTTGAATTCCCGCTTCGGCATAGTGAAGCGCGAAATCGGGAGCCGCCGCTCCCACGGCAAGATCATCCCCCTGAAGTGTCATTGGATTGCCTTTGAAGGTAATAACTCCTGAACGTCCCATGATCGGTCTCCCGGTTTCGATTGATTGTGGAGTGGCAAATCTTCGGTAATCTTGGAACCGCGATCTGTCCTTATTTGGGCCCCGCAAACGCAAACCTGCTCGGCTCGTCCAGCAAAGTCCGGCCGCGGGGGTTAAACTCTTGGCAAGTATGAAGCCGATTCTCGAATCGGTGAATGGGGGACGTTGGCAGTTTGTGGAAGAGATCCCCGTCTCCTGCATTTTTCGAAACCGAGACAGCCGTGAAGCATTCGACGCCCGTGAAATGGATGATCTCTGCTGCATTGCTCAGTGCCGTGCTGGCCGCTGACTTGCAAGCCGAGGATCGCTACCACAGTGACAGCGATTCGCGGTATCTGCATCACATCAGTTTGTACGATGTGAATAATCGCAAGATTCAGCCTGATTCGACGACACCCTACTCGCCAATGAATACCTGCGGTCGGTGTCATGATTATGACTCGATCGCTCATGGCTGGCACTTCAATGCATTTCAAACCGAATCTGTGGCGGGCCGCGCTGGTGAACCCTGGATTTGGACCGATCCCAAAACCGGCACGCAATTACCACTGTCATACCGGAATGAGTGGAAAACGCTTTACCGCCCCGGCGAGGTCGGAATTACTCCTTGGGAAATGACGTTGCATTTCGGTGATCGTGTCCCCGGTGGCAATATGGGAATCGGCCAAGCCAGATCGCAGCCGTCCGAACAACAAGCGTCCGAACAACAAGCGACCGAACAACCACTTGCTGAAGAAACAGCAGTTGCATCAGATCCAGATGCAGTCGCATCGGATGCAGCAGTTATCGATCCAGCAGCGGGTGAGCCTGATCGAGCGCCGCTGTCGCCACGTTGGCCATTCACCGGCACGCTTGAAATTGACTGCATGGTTTGTCACGCGGTGAGCGGTGCATACGACTTTGAGCAACGTCGGCTGCACATCCGCCAAGAAAATTTTGCATGGGCACCAACTGCCGCGTTGCGGTTGGGGGTGGTCCAGGGGCGGGCGTCGTCCATCAAGGATGATGCAGACCCCGATGACGATGCAACGCAACAGAAAATTCCCCAGGTCACTTACGACGTATCGCGATTTAATCCCGATGGTTCGGTGTTTATGGATCTTGTGCGAAAGCCGTCAACCAATGCGTGTTACCAGTGCCACAGTAATCGCACAGTCACTGCCGACGGGATCGAGCCGCGGTGGGTGCATGACCAGGATGTGCATCTCCGCGCCGGGATGGACTGCGTCGATTGTCATCGCAACGGGATTGACCATCACATTGTTCGTGGTTTTGAGGGTGAAGATCATCCGAGTGGCGTAGCGGTCGAAACGCTGTCCTGCCGTGGGTGTCATCTAGGAGCCGAGGAAGGGCAAGACGAGTCGATTGCTCTCCGCCCTGGGCGACTCGGGTCTCCCCGGCCGCTGCACGTTGGATTGCCACCGTTGCATTTTGAAAAATTGTCGTGCACCGCTTGCCACGGCGGCCCAATTCCAAAGGCAGAAGCCGCGGGGATCATGACGTCTTTATCGCACGGATTGGGCGAGAAGGGACATCGCACCGGAGAGGAATTGCCACGTTTGAAAGCACCCGTTTATCTGCCGGGGGACGACGGAGAGGTTGGCCCGCATCGAGCGATGTGGCCCGCTTTTTGGGGGGAACTCAAAGACGGGAAAGTGACGCCCCTGGCTCCATCGCAAGTCTATGACGCGACTCGTCGAGCTTTGCGGGTGAGAAAGGATTTCAGGGATGAAGTTCTGAATGCCAAACTTAGTAGCAGCGAATTAAAAGAGCTGCTTGGTGAGCAACGCGCGAAGCTAGATCAAGAATGGTCAAACCAAGAACAAAGCCAAGTTGATGTCGCGGCGAGCGAGAAAGGGCGTCAGCAATTCAATCAGAAAGTCTATGCTGCTTTGCTCGCGATCGAGGATGAGTTGAAGGTGGATCAAGCCGTGTATGTCAGCAGTGGATTTGTTTACGGAAAAGGAACTGAGGAAGACACCGTTAACAAAATCGAAGTGGACGATTCTCGGGCAACCAGCATGATCGCGTGGCCAATGGCCCATCAAGTGCGGCCCGCCGGTTGGTCGCTGGGGGCGACAGGTTGTATCGAGTGCCACAGTGAAGATGGCAAGTTTTTTTCATCCAACGTCTCGGCGATTGGTCCCGGGCCAGATCAAGGAGAGCCTGTCACGATGGCGTCGCTGCAGGATGTCGACCCCGATCAACGATTGCAGTGGAATGAAATGTTCCAAGGACGAAAGTCATTTAAATTTCTTGTTGGTGGATCGATTGTTATTTTGCTGATGACGTTGTTTGTTGGCATTGGGGCCTTCGCGGCACGTCTGGGAGGGAAAGCAGAGTGACCCATCCTCAGCCTCTCGTCGTCCCGCCGTCAACGAAGCAGAGTCGCGGGGCACAGGGTGACCGATCTTGCTCAGCCCCCAATGCTTCATTGATTCACTTTGGAAACATCAATCCATGATGAAAATGTTTATCGATCGCTTGTTGCTCCTCGCCTTGATGCTCGTCGTGTTGGCGTTGGTCGCGACATCTGTTGCAACACTCTGGGGAACAGCATTGAGTGGTTCAACACTGATGTTGCACATGACCGCTGGGGGCGCTTTGGTCGTCGGTATGCCGCTCGTGGCAGTGTGGTTCTTGCGGCGGGGCGTGAGCCGTCAAATGGCCAGCGCGATGCTGCGATGCGGTTATTGGTTGACGGTGTTGGCTGCGACTGTCACCATCGTCACGGTGTTCTTATGCATGCTGCCGCTGCCATCGACCGAACAAATGAACGATTTGATGGAACTTCACGGCTACGCAGGATTCGCCATGGTTCCGGCAGTCGCGTTGTTTTTGCTGGCTGCTGTTCGTTCACGCCGCATGAAATCGACTCGATCGGCAACGCCCGGGTGAAGCCATGTGGCGCGCCGGCTTTCAGGTTGGTCAAACGTGACTCGCATTAACGCTGCGGAGAGTGCATCGGCCGCCTGGTCGTAACTGGCAGGAACACCCGGCACGCGAGCGGAAATCCGCTCCGCCATTCGGCAGGCTTGGACATCTGCATCGTATTCTGTTCGGTAGGCTACCAACCGCAGAATCACGAGCGTCATGATGATGCCGACACCGCTGCCCGCAGCCATCGCCCAAGCTTGATCACCAGCAACCTGGGTCAGCAGCGCGCCCGCGCCCCAGGCGGGCAAGACCGACAGCATTCGGAGAGGAACGTGCTTTCGACGTAAATGAGCAGCCTCGTGCAGCACAACCATCGCAACCTGTTCTCGTGGCAATTCGTCCAACAAGCGATCCGACACCAGGAGTGTTCGTAGGGGGGGCACAAACCCAGCAACCAAAGCGTTGAAAGACTGACCAGCAGTATCCCAACGCACCGCGCGTGTTCGTCGTAAACCTACTGCACTCATCAATTCGCAAACCCAGTGTTCGGTTTCAACGTCGAGTCGTTCCGTCTTGAATAAATGGCGGATAAGCCACGGAAGTCCCAGTGGGACGAACAATAGAATCATGATCACCGTGATCATTCCCGACGTGGCTTCGTCTACTGGCATCAGACCGATTAAGTCGGACAGCCCCAGCAAGATCAAAACAGGAACAATCAACCAAGCGACGTTGCCACGAAAAATTTGCCACAGCGATTGGCAAAAGTTCCGAAACTTTGAGTCGGTGTAGCCGACTTTCACCCCGTACCAATGCTCCGCCGACCAAGTCCCCACGGTGATTGCCAAACCGGGCGTCAGCAGGATGACGGCTTGGAAAAACGTTGAACCACTCACAATTGGAATGCTGTCCATATTGCGCGCGAGTCCAAAGCCAGCCAAGCACAGAACGACGACGCCTAATCCAAGCCACCGAAAAATATCAAGCTGACGCTCCATCAACCGCGCGGCGGCCATGGGGTCGATGTGATTACGCAATACTTGGATCGCACAGACTCGTGCCGAGACGTGGCACAGCACGATCCAGGCCAGCGTCATGCAAGCCGTTGCCAAAGCGGGTTGCAGAATTGTTCCTTCTTGGGCTGGTAGTGAGCCGCAAGAAAGCGAGACGATAACGAGCAGAAAGAGATAAAGATGCATGAATCGCAGTGTAATACCAATTTACCGTGGGAGCCGCTCGGGAGCGTAGTTTCGGCGACGAAGCCTCCCCCAAGTTCTGGGTGTAACGCTTGTGCCCGTCGTAGGTTGCGCATCAGGGCGGTCAGCACGGATTTGCGAGCAAGCGTTTCGCTTTTTGTCTGCCCTGAGATCGGCAAAGCAATTAAGTGGAAACTGCCGAGGCCTCGATGGGTAAAGCATCAGAACCGAGCTGGTCGGGAGTGATCAGGCAGATCGCAGTGATTTCGATCAGCGTGGTACGCGGCAGAGACGCAAAGACACACGAATCGGGGGATTTTCGCGGTGTTGGTGTTTTCAAGATTTGAAATTTCTGGCATCTCCGGCCCGGTCGGATCTGCGGCAAATTGGGATCTGCGGCAAACTGCCATTTTCGGCCCGCCCTTCACGTGAGTGCAATCGGTTACTATCGGGAGATTCCTCTTTGTTCTGGACGGTGCCATGATTCGACTTCGTTGCGTTTCGCTACTGCTTGCGATGTGGATTGCTGTGGATGCATGGTCCGCCGAGCGGCCGAATGTCATTCTGATCATGACGGACAATCATGGCGCATGGACACTTGGCTGTTACGGCAATCGGGAAATACGGACTCCAAATATTGATCGGCTGGCAGCCGAGGGGACATTGTTCACTCGTGCCTTCGCATCCAACCCTGTCTGTTCACCGACTCGGGCGACTTGCTTGACCGGATTGGTTCCATCACAGCACGGGGTGCATTCCTTCCTCGCGGGTGGCAATCTGCAAGTCGGACCGAGAGCTCGCAACACTTTGGCGGAATTCACTTCGTTGCCAGAGGTACTTCGAGACGCAGGTTACCGATGTGGCCTGGTTGGGAAATGGCATTTAGGCGGTAATCTCTTACCTCAAGAAGGGATGGATGATTATTGGATCACCATGCCGCACGGAGGGACGAGCACCTTTTACGATGCAGCGATTATTGAAAACGGCAAGCAGCGAAAAGAACCTACCTACCTAACCGATTTTTGGACTGAACATGCAGTCCGCTTCATCGATCAACAGGCCGAACAAAAGCAACCGTTCTTTTTGTTCTTGGCTTACAACGGACCCTACGCATTAAGTCGCTTGCTGCTACGCGAGGGACAGAATCGGCATGCCGAATACTATGCCGACAAACCATTGCTCTCCTTTCCGCGGTCGAAGCCACATCCCTGGCAACTCAACAATCGCGATTACATCAATCATCCAACTTCGATCCGTCGTGTCGCGACCGAGGTGAGTGGAGTTGACGATGGTGTTGGGGTGGTGATGGAAGCTCTGCGACGCCATGACATCGAAGGGGACACCGTGGTGATCTTCCTGGCTGATCAAGGATGGGTCGGTGGGCAGGGTGGCTTCTTTGGAATGGGGGATCACACTCGGCCGCTCACCGCGCGGGATGGAATGATGCAAATTCCACTCATCTGGCGACATCCCCAGCAGGTCTCGGCTGGTGTTCGTGATGACCAATTGATCGCGAACTATGACTTGATGCCAACTTTGCTGGGGCATCTCGGATTGGGGGATCGAATGCCGGCTACGCCGAAGTCACCCGGTACCGACTATTCACGACGTCTGTTGGCGAGCACTGCCAAGCCGGCGGTGAATCAGGAATCAAACTCGGCAGTCTTTTATGAGTTTGAGAATTTGCGTTGTGTGCGGACGGAAACTTTCAAGTACGTACATCGTCATCCGAACGGCCCCCATGAGCTTTATGATCTAAAAAATGATCCTGGTGAATTCACCAACTTGTTCGAGGATTCAGACTACGCGACGATACGGCGAGATTTGAAATCCCGCCTCGATCAATTTTATGCGGAGTATTCGCTGCCGAAATACGATTTGTGGAAAGGGGGTGACTCACAAGTTCGCATCCATGAGGGCATCGATGAAGAATCCGCTCAACACGTTCCGGTAAACCCGCCTGCGCTACCCGATGAATTTCAGCCGGCGCCGATCGAGGTGCCAGAAGGTTTCGAAGTTGAATTGGTTGCTGGGCCACCGTTGGTTACCCATCCCACGATGGCATGTTTTGACGACCGCGGGCGACTGTACGTTTGCAACAACGCCGGCGTGAATATGAGCAGTGAGGAATTGGAAGCGAATTTGCCGAATCAAATTCGACGACTGGAGGATCAAGATGGAGACGGACGGTTTGATTCGATGACCGTCTTTGCTGACAACATGACCTTTCCGATGGGTGGTGTCTGGAAGCAGGGTTCCCTTTATGTTGCTTCACCTCCCAATATCTGGAAATTGACCGATGCGGACGACGATGGCATCGCCGAGCAACGTGAGGTACTAGTCGAGCAGTTTGGCTATACCGGGAACGCGGCCAGTATCCACGGTTGCTTCCTCGGTCCCGACGGGCGGATTTATTGGACCGATGGCTATCATGGGCACCGTTTTACGGACGCCAAGGGCCGTGTCACGAGCCAGCGTGAAGGGTCTTACCTGTTCTCGTGCCGTGATGACGGATCAGATGTTCGAACCCATTGTGGTGGCGGTATGGATAATCCGGTGGAAGTCGATTTCACCGCTGCTGGTGACATGCTTGGTACGGTCAATATCCTTTACACCCGGCCACGCGACGATTGCTTCGTGCACTGGTTACGTGGCGGAGCTTATCCGCATCGAGCAAAAGTTCTTGATGAACTTAATGTGACCGGTCCACTGCTGGGACCGGTGCACCGTTTTGGGCATGTCGCCGTCTCAGGTGCGACTCGATACCGAAGTGGCGTGATGGATCATCGCTGGGGTGACAATTGGTTCGCCACTTTTTTCAACAGCGGAAAAGTTGTGCGGTTGGCGTTGGAACGTGCTGGATCAACTTATGAAGTAGTTCAGTCTGATTTCTTAAGCTGTTCCAATCGCGAATTTCACCCCACCGATGTGCTAGAGGATGCCGATGGGAGTTTGCTGGTGGTCGATACCGGTGGATGGTTCTACCGCGGTTGCCCGACTTCGCAGTTTTCGAAGCCCGATTTGCTGGGGGGGATTTATCGTGTCAAACGCTCCGGCATGACCATGGTGGTTGATCCACGGGGAGAGGAAATTGATTGGGCATCTCTGACACTCAATTCGCTTGTCAAGCATCTCAACGACACTCGCTTCGAGGTGCGAAAGCAGGCCGTTGATGTTTGTGCTGCCCGTGGTGGCGAAATCTTACCCACGATGCGTTCCCAGATCATCCGCGGTGACAGGCGGATTCGACAAAATATCGTCTGGGTGCTGGCTCGTTTGATCACCGATCCAAAACTGTCAAAAGCTGCCGCCGATGTGCTCCGATTGGCGTTGGACGATCGCGTCTCCGAAATTCGTCAGGCGGCCTGTTATGCGCTCAGTTTGGGTGATTCGAATCGTTCGGATGGCACCCAAATTGATCCAGCCTGGTTGACTTCTCGATTACGCGATGAAGATGCGGGTGTGCGGCGTCAAGCTGCAGATAGCCTTGGGAAAATCGGCAACCGAACTGTAGTGCGGCCCCTCGTCGATGCGTTGCAGTCTGGCATCGTTGATCGTTCTGAACAGCATGCGGTCGTTCATTCACTCATCGAACTTTCGGATGTCGCTGCGATTCGACAAACAATCAAGGAGGGCAAGATAAAGCCGAGTGTCCGGTTGTCGCTGTTGACCGCGATCGAACAAATCGATGCATCCCAAATCAGCTTCGACGAGGTGTTGGCTGCGATCCAACAGGGTGGTGAGGAAGGTCGCGAATTCGGAACACGTGTGTTCGCGAAGTATCCGCAGTGGGCTGATTCCGCGGCATCGGCTGTTGTGTCAGTCGATGATGAAACCGCGAAGCTGATGATCGAGGCATATCTGACTTACCAACCAATGGCCGAAGTCATTGGACGCTGGCTGGCGTCTGACCAACCGCAGCGAACCGAAATTGCGATGTCGGTTTTGGCGCGGTCGGGACGCGCGGTTCCCCATGACAGTTGGATAGAACCTTTGCAGAAAAAACTCGATTCGCCTGATGCGGTAACGGTACATCGTGCGTTGGCTGCGGTATCAACGCTAAGTGGGACGGTATTCGACGAACCGTTGCAACGACTTGCGGTTGACCCTGATCGCACCCCAACGCAGCAGGTTGAAGCGATCAATGCCATGGTTGCACAACGTGGCCGATTGACTGACCAAACGCTACGACAATTAATCGATGTCTATGAAAACTCTGGTTCGCCGACAGCAGCTGATTTAGCTGTCCAGATCATTGGGCGTTCGAATCTTAATGTTGGTCAACTTGAAAAAGTTTTGCCACTCGTCAGGGTTGCATCGGTGGGGCAATTGCGTCAGCTGCTCGGACTTTTTGGTCGCGGATTCGACGAATCGGCTGCGCTTCGATTTCTGGACGCAATCGAAGCATCGCCTGCTTGGCAGTCGTTAAGCGAGCCTGAACTTTCAGACGTTATCAAACGCTTTCCTGCCACGACTTTTGCACGCGCGAACACGTTGCTGGATCGCTTGAAATCTCTTTCGCAAGCCAAAGTTGCAAGGCTAGAGCAGTTGCGGGATCAGGTCAGCACCGGAGATGTAGCCCGAGGGAAAAATCTGTTCACCAGCGAGCGTGCCAAGTGCAGCACGTGTCATCGTGTGGCGAAAGAGGGGAAAGCGGTCGGTCCCGACCTGACGACCATCGGTCGAAATCGCTCGGCCAGTGACTTGCTTGAATCGATCGTGTTTCCTTCCGCCAGTATCGTGCGTGACTATCAAACGTATCAGTTGTTGACGTCTGATGGACGGGCGTTCACAGGACTTTTGATTCGCGAGACGCGTGATCGCATTGAGGTCCAACTCGCTTCTGGTGAGACGAAGTCTTTTGATCGCGGGGAAATTGATCAGATTCAAATCAATCCGGTTTCGATCATGCCATCAGGTCTGGATGATGCACTGACTGAAGCAGAATTGATCGACATCGTTGCTTATCTTGGCAGTTTGCGTTAGTTCGTTTGCGAGAGGAGTTCAAAGATGACGCGGCAGGTTGATCGACGAAATTGGCTTAAGTCAAGCGCTGTCGCGACGGGTGCACTCGCGGCCCAGGCAAGCTGGGCTGGCCCGCAATCTGAAAATCCTATCGTTTCGGAGAATAAACGGGCGGGATCGAACAATTGGCAACTCACGCGGGTTCGAACAGATGCCGGTGGCAGCGTGCGGAGTTCGCACATTGAGGGATTCTGTTCGAAACAAAGTGTGTCGGCGGGAGAAACGATTGACTTTTTTGTGTCGACTAATCCAGCGGAGGATTTTGTCTTGGAAATCTTTCGCACGGGCTACTACGGCGGCGCTGGCGCGCGTTTGATGAAAACTCTCGGGCCTTTCAAAGGGGCAACTCAAGCGACGCCGGAGTATGGCCCAAAACGTTTGCGCGAGTGTCGTTGGGAGAGCGCCACTTCGTTAACGATTCCTGACGACTGGACGAGTGGTGTCTACGTGGGACGGTTGACGACAATCGCGGGTGCGACAGAGCAAGCCTACTGGCAAAACTACATCGTGTTTATCGTTCGCGATGATCGACCAGCGGATATCCTCGTGCAATGTAGTGACAATACCTGGCAGGCGTACAACCAATGGCCGCTACGGGATTCGGTCTATACGCACCCGCAAGGGAACCAGGGCCCGTGGGCGGATGTAAGCTTTGATCGACCCTATGGCAAGTATCCGCAGATTTTCGATAACCCGCAAACAATCGGATCGGGAGAATGGCTCTGTTTCGAGTATCCGATGGCATATTGGTTAGAGCAGCATGGATACGATGTCACGTATTGCAGTAACAGCGATATGCTGACGCCGAAGCGTGGTTTGAAGTGCAAAGCATTCCTGAGCGTCGGTCACGACGAGTACTGGGATCGCCGCCAATTCGATAGTGTTGTGAAGATGCGTGATGAGGGTGTCAACTTGCTGTTCTTTTCCGGGAATTCGGTCTGCTGGGTCAGTCCGTTTCGCGAGAGTACGGAAGGGCACGCCAATCGTATTCTGTTCCGTGGTGGGCCTTATGGTGGTGACTACAAATTGGCGGTTGATCGTGAACGGAACCATGGACCATTTCCGCATCGTGGTCCCGATGAAGGCTATTTGATCGGCGCTCGCAACGTGGAACCGGTCAATGGTGGCGGAGATTGGGTCTGCACCAAGCCATCACACTGGCTATACGAAGGCACCGGCATGACACAAGGTGAACGGATCCCCGGGTTGATCGGCTGGGAATATCACGGAGATCCGCCGAGTGATCTGGCGGGATTAGAGATCGTTGCTGAGGGGACTGCTTTGCAAGGTGGTGTACGGCCACAGCATTGGACCGCCACTATTTACCCAGGCCCGAAAGACAATTTTGTATTTAATGCTTCGACGATTTGGTGGGCACAAGATTTGTCCAGCCCGCCGGGCCACCAGTTGCCTTGGTCACACTGGTCGCGACCGCATGGTCCTGATCCTCGGGTTCAACGTATGACGATGAATTTGTTGGCAAGAGCTTGCTGAGTCGTGGATGTGGTGAATCCGAGATGTGACTGGGCCGCTAGGCAGGCTTAGGTCACTTGTTCAGATGCTTTTTCCCGCCTGGGTTGTTTTCTCGCCCTGGTCACAACGGCTCGACTCGATATCTGCATGTGGCATCTGTTTCGCGATCACTGCTGGTTTCGGAATTCCAACCTCGATTCGCGGCGAATTCCGATTGTCCGCAGGACTGACATTTCCGGCACGATCAAGTGGCGTGGCACAATTCGACGAGGCATAATCTCCCGCTGGCCCGGTATGCAACGTTTGCACCGATATTGCGGACGAAAAATCGGGAAATGTCGCTGCCGATGCGCCCTGCGACGCGTCTTCCGGGGCCATGGTTAAGTAGGAAATCGCGCATTCTCGCCTTGAAAGGCTCATTTCGTGCCCGAACCGCTGATTGAACTCGCCGAACGAATGTTTATTGGTCCGGTTTGGCCCGCCTCCATTTTGGTTTGCCTGTTGGTGGTTTACACGCTGATGGCTTTGGTCGGTCTGATTGATTTTGGCTTCGATGTTCCCGATGTGGATCTCGATCCCGGTCTTGATCTGGATGTGCCAGATTTGGACGTCGGGCTCGATCTGCCCGATGGGGCGCACGTGGATCTCGATTTCCTGCACGGTTTGGGGGCGACTTCGGTTCGTCTGACGAACTTTAGTCGCATACCGGTTGTGCTGTGGGGCGGCATTTTTGCCGTCGTATTTTGGAGTCTTTCATATGGGCTTTGGCATAACTACGATGCAGAGCGATACGATCCGACTTGGTTGACCAGCCTTTTGCTGTCGATCCGGAACTTTGTGATCGCAACTGCGATCACCAAGGGTGTGACTCAACCGATGCTGCGTTGGTTTGTCGATCCGCCATCGTATGACCATCGGAACTTGATGGGTGCGACCTGTGAAATTTGCACGACGGAAGCAACTCCAAAGTTCGGTCAAGCTAAGTTTCGCACCAATGCATCACCACTACTGTTGAACGTTCGGACGGATGGATCGCACATCGCGAAAGGCACGGAAGTTCGCATCATTGGATTTGACAAAGAAAAACGCATTTACAAAGTCACACAGCTTCAATCGGAGAATCAATCGTGACAATCGCTACCATGCTAGGCCAGTTCAACTGGGGCTCCGGTCCAATGATCTTTTTGTACATTGTTGGCTTTGCTGCTGTCGCAGCGTTGTTGACATTCAAGAAGTACTTCATTGTCGTTGGTCCCGATCGGGCGATCGTCAAGTCAGGCCTGGGGGGTCTGAACGTGACGACGGCGGGAGGCAAGTTTATCGTCCCGCTGTTTCACCGCTTTGAATTCATGGATCTCACGCTGAAAAGCTTTGAGATCAGTCGTGAAGGCAGTGAAGGCTTGATCTGCCAAGACAACATTCGTGCCGATATCAAGGTTGCTTTCTTCATTCGTGTCGATAACACGTACGAAGAGATGAAGGAAGTTGCACAATCGATCGGAGCTCGGCGTTGTAGTGAAATCGACACCCTCCGTGAATTATTTGATGCCAAGTTTAGTGAAGCCCTGAAGACCGTCGGTAAGCAATTCGATTTCGTCGATCTGTATGACCAGCGAGATAAATTCAAAGATGAGATCTTGAAGGTGATTGGTACCGATCTGAACGGTTACCGTCTTGATGATGCGGCGATCGATTATCTTGAGCAGACTCCGCTCGAAATGCTCAGCCCCACCAATATTTTGGACGCTGAAGGAATCAAGAAGATCACGGAGTTGACGGCCGCCGAGAAAGTTAAAGAAAACCAGTTCACTCGCAACAAAGAGAAAACTCTCAAGCAACAAGATGTGGAAGCAGAGGAAACAATCCTTGCTCTGGAACGTCAACGCGTCGAAGCCGTTGAAAAACAAGAACGTGAGATTGCCGAAATTACCGCCCGCGAACAAGCTTCTGCTAAGAAGGTTCAAGAAGAGCAACGCTTGGAATACGAGCGTGCTCGGATCGCAACCGAAGAAGAGATCGGCATCGCTGAAGAAAATAAGTCGCGTCAGGTGTTGGTCGCTCAACGTAACAAAGAACGAACCGATGCTGTCGAAGTCGAACGCGTCAATCGCGATCGTGACTTGGAAGTCACCGAACGACTCCGCGTCGTTGGTGTAGCCGATGTCGAAAAAGAAAAAGCGATCGAGATCGAGAAACGCAATATCCAAGAAGTGATTCGCGAACGGGTTGCCGTCGAGCGAGCGGTTGTTGAAGAGCAGGAGCGAATCAAGGATACCGAGGAATTCGCACTTGCTGATCGATCCAAGCAAATCCAAGTTGTTGCGGCTCAAACCAAAGCTGAAGAAGAATTGATTCGCCAAACGAAACTGGCTCAGGCGGAAAAAGAGTCGAGTGCTTTGTTGGCGGACAAAGTTCGGATCGAAGCCGAAGCGAAGAAAGATGCCGCGGAAAAGGAAACTTCGGCGATCAAAATGCTAGCCGAAGCCGAAGCCGCGAAGGCAGCAGCCAGTGGATTGGCAGAAGCAACGGTCCAAGAGGCAAGAGCTGTCAGCATGGAAAAAGAAGGCACAGCCGAGGCCAGCGTCATGCAAAAGAAAGCGGTTGCCGAAGCCAAGGGAATCGAAGCCAAAGCGGATGCGACCGAAAAGCAAGGTCTCGCCGAAGCTAATGTTTCTCGCGAGAAGTACCATAGCGAAGCGACCGGCATCACTGAAAAAGCCGAGGCTATGAAACAACTTGACGGCGTCGGGAAAGACCACGAAGAATTCAAGCTGCAATTGGACAAGGAAAAAGACGTCGAGATTGCTGCGATCGATGCCCAACGCGGGATCGCTGAAAGCCAGGCCGGTGTGGTTGGTGACGCCTTGAAGGCTGCACGCATCGACATCGTCGGTGGCGATGGTGAATTCTTCGAGCAGATCACTTCGGCCGTGAAGGGCGGGAAGGCGATCGACCGATTTGTTTACAACAGTAAAGTCGCAACCGATATCAAAGAAACCTTCTTTGACGGTAACTCCGAGTACTTCCGCGATCAGCTGTCCGACCTAATCAAGCAGTTCAATCTTGATACTGATGGCGTGAAAGATCTGTCCATCGCCGCCCTGATCGCCAAAATGATGGGGCTCGCGACGACTGATGATGTTCGCACGCAACTGACGAGTTTGTTGAGTGTTGCGGGAACTGCCAATGTTGCCGATCAAAAAGCTGGTCGTTTGTTGGCTAGGAGTTCCAGCATAAGCAGCAATGGCAAGAACGCCTAATTGACCGCGTTAACCACTCGCCTTGAATTGCGTGAATATGAGTGATGCTCAACTTGCTGCCGGCACCTACGAAGTGCTCCGTAATCGATTGCGGGACGCTTCCGGTGACCTCCGCGCTCGGCTAGTCAAACTGAACGAGTCGCGGGCTGAGGTTTTCGGCAATATCGAAACGGTATTGATCGCGACCGAACGCGTGACCACCGAGCACAATTGCGTTCCCCGTGACCTCGTGTCGATCGGGGACCAGTTTCTGTTCGGTTACAACGTTCAGTTCGGTCTCAAGACCGAGGTTGAATTAGCGGATGTTTTTTCCTGCTATTCGCTTCGTGATCATCAGTTCCACGAGGCACCACTCGAGCTGATTGGCGATGAGCGGTTCCAAAATGACTTTCACGAGCTCTACCGGTTTTACAAAGATACACGTTTTTCTCGGTTCTTCCGCGTCGGGCCCATGTTGCACATGGTTTTTCGTGTCGGAAAAACCGCCCGTGACATCAAGTCATTTAAGTGGCGAGTCGGCGCGGATTCCATCGAGTATTTGGACAATCGCAGCGAGCACGAGATCCGGGATCCTGAGCAGCATGAGTTCCGCTGGACGCGAACCACTCGCGATCAGCATCACTATGGCTCTCACCCGCACATCTCAATCGATGATCTGGTATTTGTTGAAACCGTTGGTGGTGATCTCACCATCAAGGTCGAGAATAACACCGATTCTGGCAGTGGCATCTATGCCGAACCGGTTGAGAACCCCGATCAGACGCTCGATGACGCCGAGATTTACTACGCGGTTGTTGGTAACCTCGTCTTGCTGAAAATCCGGCCTTACCAGGAAGAGGATTTTCGATATTTGGTTTTCAACGGCAAGCTTCAGCAAGCGATGCGGTTGGACGAAATTGAAAACTCGTGCGTCATGTTGCCTGGTGACCACGGTTTGATTTTTCCCGGCGGGTACTATTTGCAAACCGGCGAATTCAAGCGATTTGATCACGGGCTCAGCGAGATGCGTTATCAACGCACGATCGCAGCCTCAAACGGCGAAGATTACCTCTACCTGTTTTACAACATCGAATCTGGTACTTACGTCCAGCTTCGTTACAACCTGATTCGGCAGACCGTTGAAACGCCCCTTGTTTGTCATGGGCAAACCTTCTTTGAAGGGGGCGAGATGGTCTGCTTCAAGACACAGGAATCAGCCCAGAAGCATCATGCCGTCCAAATTTGGCAAACTCCATTTACGGGACTGAACTTTACACCCGAAAACCAAACAGATTCGTTGCTGTTTAAAATCGGTAACAAAGAAATCGTTCGCGGCATGGCGGAGTGCAGCGAAATCATTCAGCTGATCGATAAAGATGACAGCTACGAAGGCTTGTACGTCGATCTCGGCAAGAAGTCCTCTGATGTGCTGGATAGCTACTTCTGGATCGCCAAGCCGGAAACGGAAAAATTGGCGGAGCCATTGGCGACCATTCGTGAAGCCTCCAACGCAGCCGTCGAAGAGTTTGAAAAAGTCGTTCGTGTTCGTCGTGAGACGAGCAAGCGAAGTGAAGAAGTTGAAGCCGCCATCGCCGATTTGGTTAAATCGATCCAGCGGAGTCGCTTCGAATCAATCGATGATTTTGTCTCCTCGCTCGCGAGTTTGCGAGAACAGCGGGGACACGCACTAGGGTTAAAAGAACTACGGTACGTCGATGAAACACTAGTCGGGCAGTTGGAGGAAACGACGGCAGAGTGGGCGCAACGGATCAGTCGTCGCTGTGTCGACTTCTTGTTGACTCCCGGTTCGCTTGAGCCTTACGAACAACGCGTACAGCACGCTGGGGAACGCGTTGATGCTGTTTCGACAGTTGCCGAAGCCAAAACGCTTGAGGAAGATATCGATCAAGCCTCTTCGCAGTTGGAACTGCTCACCGAAACCGTCAGCAATCTCCGCATCGATGATGCCACTAAGCGGACGGAGATCATTGATGCGATCGGCAATGTCTTCGCTTCTTTGAACCGTGTTCGCAGTTCACTCAAGGCACGCGTCAGCGACCTCGTTAGTGTCGAGGGGAAAGCGGAATTCGCGTCGCAGTTGAAATTGTTGGAACAGACAACTTCTGGATATCTCGACGTTTGTGATTCACCAGAACGTTGTGACGAGTATCTCACGAAGGTGATGGTGCAATTAGAAGAACTCGAGGGGCGGTTTGCTGAGTTTGATGAATTTGTCGTTCAATTGGCACAACGCCGTGAGGATGTTTACGCCGCGTTTGAATCTCGTAAAGTTCAATTAGTAGAGAAACGAAATCGGCGTGCTGAATCACTTTCGGCGGCGGCTACGAGAATCCTGTCCGGGATCGGGTCTCGGGTCGGGAAAATGGAAACAACCGATGAGATTGCGGCTTACTTTGCCGGCGATCTCATGGTTGAGAAAGTTCGCGATATCATCGATCAACTTGGCGAATTGGACGATGCCGTTCGGGTCGAGGATTTACAAAGTCGGCTGAAAACAATTCGTGAAGATACCGTCCGTCAGTTGAAAGATCGTCAGGATCTTTACGAAGACGGTGGCGATGTGATTCGCTTTGGCCGTCAACGGTTTGCCGTCAACACGCAGCCACTCGACCTGACGACTGTGCTGCGTGACGGTCAGATGTGCTTGCATCTAACGGGTACCCAGTTTTTTGAGCCGCTGGTGGATGACGCTCTCGACAACGCAAAGGATCTTTGGGGCCAGGAATTGGTCAGTGAAGACAAAAGTGTTTATCGCGGCGAGTATTTGGCTGTTGATCTGTTCGAGGATCTACTCAACGCGGGTGGGGCAATCGAACCTGCGAAGATTGATCTGGCCTGGGTTCAGGAGCAGATGGGTGGCCGATACGACGAGGGATACTCGAAGGGAGTTCACGATGTCGATTCAAATGCCATTTTGCAGGCATTGCTTGCGATCCACGGGCAGATCGGTTTGTTGCAGCATTCGCCCACGGTCAGAGCCGCGTCATTGCTTTGGTTCAACAAACTACTGGATGCGAAAACTCGCAAAGCGATGACTGATTGGGTTGGCGGTTTTGCAAAGTTGGCAAGTGCTTATCCAAATGCTCGGCCCGCGGTTGAATTTCGACAGCGGCTGGCTGAACTTTCCGAGCAGTCTCAGTCGGATTGGGGCGAGCTGTTTCCCAGTGATGTCACACCAACGCGAATCGCAAATTATCTATTCGATGAATTGACGCACGCACCCAAGAAACCGATTGCCAGTGGTCATGCGGCTCATTTGTTCGCGGAATTTACGAACGCCCTGCCCGAATCTGACCGCGCAAAATTGCTATCCAACGTGTTGAAAGGTGAACCAGACGCGATCCGGGGCTTTATTCTCGCACGTAATTGGGTCGATGCTTTTTTGACAACACATCTCAAACCAGACGAAGTGGATACGGACACCGATTATCGAGATGAATTGGCTTGGATCGTCTTGTCAGGAGGAGTAGAGACGAAAAAGGTAATGGATGTCACGATCGCGGAAACGCTAGATGATATTGCCGGGAATCACCCCCGCATCAGTCGCGGTGTGCTGCCGTTGCACTATCACGAAATGTTGCGTCGAGTGCGGGCGTATCGAACGGATGTCGTGCCTCGGTATCGGCGGTTGCATGAGGCAAAATCAAATCTCGTTGATGCGGCCCGCGACGACATGCGTCTAGAGGAGTTCAAGCCTCGAGTTTTGACGAGTTTCGTGCGGAATCGGTTGCTCGATGAAGTCTATTTGCCGTTGATCGGTGATAACCTGGCGAAGCAGATGGGTGCTGCCGGGGAAGACAAGCGAACCGATCGGATGGGATTGTTATTGTTGATCTCTCCTCCTGGCTACGGCAAGACAACGTTGATGGAATACGTCGCCAACCGTCTTGGCATCGTGTTCATGAAGATCAATGGCCCTGCGATTGGACACGCGGTCACCTCGCTTGATCCGAGTGAGGCGCCGAATGCGGCCGCTCGGGAAGAAGTTGAACGCTTGAACTTGGCCCTCGAAATGGGCGACAACGTGATGTTGTACTTGGATGATATTCAACACACCCACCCTGAGTTCTTGCAGAAGTTCATTTCGCTGTGCGATGCAACACGAAAGATTGAAGGTGTACGCAACGGAAAGACACGGACCTATGACCTTCGTGGGAGACGCGTCGCTGTCGTGATGGCTGGTAACCCATACACCGAAAGTGGCGAGCGATTTCAAGTCCCTGACATGCTTTCCAACCGAGCGGATGTTTACAACCTCGGCGAGATCATCGGGGATTCCGCAGATGCCTTTGAGATGAGTTACCTCGAGAATTGCTTGACCAGCAATACAACGCTGGCACCTTTGGCAACCGCCCCGCCCGATGATGCTCGGGCTGTGATTCGTGCCGCCGAACGCGATTCATTGGAAGGGATCGAGCTGGAGAGCAACTTGTCGATGGATCAGGTTCGGGATATGTATGAGGTGGTTCGGAAACTGCTGCGTGTTCGAGATGTTGTGCTGAAAGTGAATCGCGCATACATCCGCAGTGCTGCACAAGCAGATGCGTACCGGACTGAGCCACCATTTAAGCTGCAAGGCAGCTACCGGAATATGAATCGAATCGCCGAGCGAGTTGCCGCGGTGATGAATGAGAAAGAGCTGCAAACTCTGATCGTTAGCAGTTATGAACAGGACTCGCAGACGCTGACGACCGACAACGAAGCCAACGTTCTAAAATTCAAAGAATTGATGGGGATTCTGACAACGGAAGACCAAGAACGCTGGGATTCGATCAAGTACGCGTTTGTTGAAAGCGTGCGGATGAGCGGGTTGGATAGCGAGGACCAAGCCGGTCAATTGATGCGGCAATTGGCATCGATGCGTGACGGGCTGGAATCGATTCGGCAAGTTATTTCGCGAGCTATCGCCGTTGGTGGTGATGGCCAAGAAGAGCGGATGGATGCTCGCATTGATTCGCTACGCCAAAGCGTGATGACGACCGGGGCAGAACTGACAGATTCACTCAGTCGAACCAGCCAGCATTTGGAACAGTTGTGTCAGCAGCAAATCTCGGATCCGCCTGAACAGCGATTCTTGGTGCAACATAAAGTGCCTCGAGTGATCGCCGATTTGGTCAAAGGGCAGTTTCACCTGATGCAGGAATGGATGCGTCCATTGCTGGAGGAATCAATCGACACTGGACGGGATCTGGAGCAGTTGAAGCAACAGCTGGAAGTGGTGCTCCAGAGTTATCAACAAGTCGAAGCTTCTTTTCAGTCGGCTCGCGCTGAACGGGATAAGCCAGCATCCTAGTTTGTCAGGATTCTCAAACTCTCCGCGGTTGCAGCAAGGCGGAACGCACCGGTTTGTCAGCACCGGTTTGTCAGCTTTCCAGGTGTTAGGGACCGCTGTTCCTGATTTCTCTGTAATTGCTTTGGAGAGCCCTGCTGCGGTGAATCTGGTGGCGAAATGGCGTCGTCGCTTCATGGACGGTGGTTATGTCGCGACCGACAGCAAATGACTCTGTTACATTGTGCGACCGCGCGAATGAGGAGAATGCGATGTCGGCGTTGCCACTGAAAACACTTGGACGAACGAATATTCCTGTCACCCAGCTAGGTTACGGTAGCATGGGGCTTCGAGGGCCTCGGACCTGGGGGGTGCGAGTGGTGGACGAGGCAACGGCCGAACGTTTCCTGAACCGAGTCTTGGACGTTGGAATCAATTTTCTCGACACCTCGCCTGATTACGGTATTGCCGAAGAGCGGATAGGGCGTTTTCTGCATTCACGCCGTGGCGAATATTTCCTGGCGACAAAATGCGGGTGCGTCTACACGCAGCACGAGGACCATCTTGAAATCGATCATCATTGGGAAAAAGAGGTGATCGAACGGAACCTCGAGAACAGTCTCGCTCGTTTGAAAACCGACCACATCGACCTGCTGCAATTTCATGGTGGCGATGCAGAAACACTTGTGCGGAATGGCTTGATCGATCAATTGCGATCTTTTCAATCACAAGGCATGATCCGATTCATCGGTATTTCAAGCAAGCTTCCAAATCTGGCGGGTCTGATCGAGTTAGGGGTGTTTGATACGTTTCAAATTCCCTACAGCTGTTTGGATCGAGAGCATCACGAATTAATGAAATTGGCGGCCCAGGCAGGAGCCGGAATCATTGTTCGTGGCGGAATTGCACAGGGTGGCCCCGAGGCCGAAATTCAACGCGAGGCATTGAATGACCGGTGGAATCGAGCGAAGCTCGACGAGGTGCTTCCCGAAGGTATGCCCAGGGCAGAGTTGATCCTCCGCTACACGCTTTCTCATCCCGAGTGTCACACCACAATTGTCGGAACTTGTAATGATCACCATTTAGAAGAAAATCTAAACGCGGCGAAAGCCGGTCCATTGGCCGAAGATTTGTACAGCGAAGTGACTCGCCGTGTGATGTCACTGTAGGAGAGAGTTGTGCAACCAGCTTTTGTACGGCGCAAGCATCTTTTGACTGGTACCAACTTGAGAATATGGGCGTTGTTCAGACGGACTGCTGATGGTTGCGGTGTAAAGGCTGGGGTTTCTGTTTGTCGCCTGCGATTCGACGCTGCTCGCATCATGCCGTGGTCTGGCATTGGACGAACAATCGCCGACGCAGCATCCCGAGGGTGGCTGTTTGGCGGCGATCGAACTTGATTCGTCGGCTCGCGATTTTGACGGCGGCCTCGAATTGAGTACTGCCCAAGAACAGGGTTGCCGGTTGGTCCAGTTCAGCTTCCTCGGCAATTTTC
>JAQWPZ010000196.1 GCA_029245125.1 Rubripirellula sp. | reverse complement strand
CTCTACGGTGTTTGACAAAACTCCAATTCCCTCTGCTTCAACTTCTACAATATCACCAGGCTTCAACCATATTGGAGGATCAAACCTTGCTCCTGCCCCTGTTGGCGTACCACAAACAATCACATCCCCAGGAACTAATGCGGTAAAAGTTGAAATATACGAAATAATTTTTCTAAAAGAAAAGATCATCCTATTTGTTCTATCTTTTTGCCACGACCTTGGTGCAACGATGTACAAGGATTACCAAGCCGAAGCGACTGGGCACTTGGTCGTTCAAGCTGCAGACGCGTTGGGCGTTTCATTGACCCGTAAGTCAGCGGTACCGCTGTTTGCGGCGATTGCCACTGATACCGGTTGGTTTCGATTTGGTAGCGTGACCGCCGACACTTATCGAGTGATTGCTCGATTGATTGATGCGGGGGTCGTCCCTAGTGAGATCTATGGGGATTTGTATGAACGCGACACGTTGGGGCGATTGAAGCTTCGAGGTTTGGTGCTTTCGCGGACAACGTGTGAATTGGAGGGAACTCTGGTTCACACCTATGTCAGGAAGGAAGATTTTGAAGCGATGGGTGCCCTACCCAGCGATACCGAGGACGCGATCAATTTGACGCTCGCCGTGGAAGGAACGCAGGCCGCCGTGATTTTTGTGGGACAGATTCGTGGCGGCTACAAGCTGAGCTTTCGGAGTCGATGCGAACTCGATTGCAATAAGGTTGCACAGCAATTCGGTGGCGGTGGTCACAAGGCGGCCGCAGGTGCATTCCAGGAAGGACCGCTGGAAGAAGTTCAAGAACGGGTTTTGAAGGTTGTCCGTGAAGAACTGCGAGCTTGTCTGCAACTCGATTGAAAACCTACTTCAGAAGAAAACCGCTGAAACTCCAGCCACTCTCGGTCGTTTCAAAGAAGCTACCGCCGTTGGGTAGAAATTCTTCAATTTCACTCAAAGCTGGTAGTTTCGCGGTGTTGAGTTCTTGCGCTTCGTCTGCATCTTGGGTTTCGAAGATGCGACGATAAAACGAACCTAAAATCGTGTCACTTTCTTTCAACTGTCCCTGTCGCAGCAATTGATATTTGGTGCGCAGTGACACTTTCATGCGCACGATTCGGTCAAAGGCGGGACTGGTGACGCCGAGGTCTTTCATTGCTGATTGAACGGCTATCGCCTCTGGCGATAGCTCGAGCCGATCAGTTACCGGTTCATTGGTGATTCGTTTGGCTGATTCGATTAGGAATTCCGGATGACTGGAGAACATGAGGTAAGCGTTTTCGGAACTAGGGCCGGCGGGAACCAACCCGATTGCCCAATGTTCCAAGAGCGGCGGCGTTTCTTCTGCTGTTTCTTCACCGAAATCTAAATCTAGGTCCCCGAACAAGTCTTCATCGAAGTCATCCGCATCATCCGTTCGCTGGACTTGCCAAATCTCGATCCCTGGCAGAGTATCCAGTTTGGTTGCATCTGGTTCGACTTCCATCGCTTTGCGGATCGCTCTTTCGATTGCCTTTCCATCCTTGACGCGAAGTGCCATCAGCATGCGTTCGGATTGGATGTCAGCCGGTTCCACGTTATCCGTCAGCAAGATGATTTGGTCGTCTAGGTTAGGGAGGACATTTTTTTCGATGTCGATCTGCGGCCCATCTTCATCGTCGCGAATTCCACTGATGATGTCTCGGAAAATTTCATCACCGAAAGCTTCGTTGACAAGCGACTCAGCCGCCCAAAATGCATCCTTGATTTTAAGATTCAAGCGATTGAAAGAGGCGACCTGACCGGGCACCCAAGTGGGGATCTCGTTAAGCGTATCGTTGGCAAACTGCAACATCTGAGCAGCTTTTTCGATTTTGCTTTGATCGGCGAGGATAAATCCTCGATGGATCAAATCATATTTCTTGCCATTCATTGCGACGACGCCACCGATTCCACGAATGACATCAAAGCCCTGGTTTTCCAACAGTTTGATCACATCGACCTGGTTACCACGGTCGACTTGGAATGCTTCTCTTAAAACCCGTCCCATTTCAAATGGTTTTGCGAACCACTCCAAGGAGACGGTCGCTCCACCATCCAGGATAGGTTGTTGGATCGCTTCGCTAGAACGTCGTAAGACCGCAGCAAATTCATCTGCTTGTTCAATGGACTTGCTGTCGGCTTCGCCGGCAAGCGAGTCCAACAAACCAAAGACAACCGTGTCTCGGTCGGTTGCGATGATACGCTCGTCGCTCAGCGCGATGGCGATCTGTTCAATCTTTAGTTGGCCAGGCTTTGGTTGAGTGTCGTACAAGCGAATGGTTTGTTCGCGGTGCTCGACGTCCTTCCGAGTCCAACCGGCAGCCTTGAGGTCTTTGTCAATTGTTTCCAGAACCGCTTCCGCTTTGGCTCGTCGATTCCGTACGTCTGCGATCAGACAAATTGTAAAAGGACGGCGTTTGTCATTTTCGAATGGCAGCCAAGCGACCACCACTTCACCGGCAGCGATGTCGGCAAGATCTTCTGGACGAATACCAATCTTGTTGTCGAGCGACTGCATCGACTTTTCGACCCGCTCGCGCTGAGCTTCGATAAAAGGCTGCATTGAGGGTTCGTCTACCAAACGCCCGATGCTCGTTTGCTTCCAAGCTTTTTGGAATTTTGGGAAATTTGGAATTCGTACCAGGCCAGCAGTCGATTCAGGCAACACCGCGGTGGCGCGAACAAATTTTTCTGCGTCTTGATCCTGAGCCCAGGCTGATGAGTTGGACAGCGTGAGGCAGATCCAGCCAGCGACCAGGAAGCCCAAAACGATCGGCAAATTGCGTTGAATCCGCTTTGCAGGGAACAGATTAGCGGCGTTTTGGCAGCAATGGTGGATCATTCAATTTCCGATGCTTGAAGAAGCCGTGATTTCTGGGGCCTGGGAATTCAACGGATTTGCGGCCAAACGGACAACCAGTATGTTATCGAACTCGATTTAGGCCCGAAACACCGCCTCGAAAATCCCCCCAGAGAGATTTGGACGGCTTTTCAGAGGACCGAGACTGAGGGCCGAGACCGAATTAGTGACAGCGTAGACGTGTAGGCTGTCATTTGACCACCCATTTCGCTGCGAATTACAGCGATTTCTCATTCTTGGAGGCAGTCTTGCCTGCTGATCTTCCTAATGTGCTCGCCAGCCGCTACGCCAGTTCCACCATGGCCGAGATTTGGTCTCCGGTCGCCAAAGTGCGGTTGGAGCGAGAATTTTGGATTGCTGTGCTGGAAACACAGCGAGATTTAGGCGTCGAAGTGCCCGACGAGGCATTGGATGCGTATCGATCGGTCCAAAATCAGGTTGACCTTCCTTCGATCGATGCTCGCGAGCGAGTCACCCGACACGACGTGAAAGCGAGGATTGAGGAATTCAACGCCTTGGCCGGGTACGAGCAGATCCACAAAGGTATGACCTCTCGCGATCTAACAGAGAATGTGGAGCAGCTGCAGATCCGGACTGCGTTGGGAATTGTGCGGGATCACGCCGTGGCGGTTTTGGCGTTATTAGGGCAACGTGCCGCTGATTACTGCGATTTATCGATTGCCGGTCGCAGTCATAACGTTCCCGCCCAGATTACGACCGTTGGCAAACGTTTTGCGAATGTCGCGGAAGAAATTCTGGTCGCGTTTGAGTGTTTAGAGTCGCTGATTGAGAAGCTACCCCTCCGCGGCATCAAGGGACCGGTCGGGACCCAACAAGATATGCTTGATCTGTTTCAGGGGGATGTTTCGAGGTTAGATGAGTTCGACCAACGCGTTGCCGGGCACTTGGGATTCCAGACAGTGCTCGATTCGGTCGGCCAGGTTTATCCACGTTCGTTTGATTTTCAGGTTGTTTCGACACTCACTCAGCTTTCATCGGGACCTGCTAACTTCGCCCGTACGCTAAGACTGATGGCTGGGGCGGAACTTGCCACCGAAGGGTTTCGGCCAGGCCAAGTCGGATCATCGGCGATGCCTCACAAAATGAATGCAAGATCAGCTGAACGGATTACTGGATTTGGCGTGATTATGAGAGGCTACCTTTCGATGGTAGGCGGTCTGCTCGGGGACCAGTGGAATGAGGGAGATGTCAGTTGCAGTGTGGTCCGGCGGGTTGCCATTCCAGATGCCTTTTTAGCGATCGATGGTCAGTTAGAAACTTTCTTGACGGTTCTCGAGGACTACGGTGCTTACCCAGCGATCATCGATCGGGAATTGCGGCGTTACCTTCCGTTCCTGGCAACGACCAAGATTCTGGTTGCCTCGATTAAGGCAGGGGTGGGAAGAGAAACGGCGCACGAGGTGATCAAAGAGCATGCCGTGGCAACTGCCCTCGCGATGCGCGAGTCAGGATCCGAGCAGAATGATTTGATTGATCGGATCGCCGCCGATAAGCGAATTCCGTTGGATGACGCAGCGTTGAAGACTGCCATCGGTGATCCCGATCAATTCATCGGAAATGCGCCCGCCCAGGTGCGGAACGTGGTTGCCAAAATCGACGATATCACTGCTCGTTATGGCGATGCGGCCAAGTACCGGCCCGGTGATATTTTGTAACCGGTGATGTTTTATCGCCGGGTGTTCGGCAGAGATCTGAGACGCGAACGATGGGTGTTTGGAATCTGAGGCGAATCTGGTGCGGGCGACGGCTGTTGCTTGCCGCGAGTCTTTTTCAATCAGGATGCGAAGGCCGCTTCTTGGTGTTTGAAACGGAGCGGTCTTACTGATCGGCTTTCGGTCGATGGGGCTCGAAACTCCGACCTCGCTCTTTGCTCGCCCTGGTAGCCTCGCAGGTGCGGTCGTACAGCGTTTGCTGGGCACGAAGTGCCGTCTGCTCCTGAGTCATACGTTGGTACGAGCCGTCTGTTTGCATTTGCCAAGTATTCGTGTTGTCTTGGAAATAGATTTTGAGTGTGTCACTTAGCTTGCGGCGACAATCTTTATCATCCACTGGGACGAGTAGTTCGATGCGACGGTCCAAGTTGCGGGGCATCCAGTCGGCACTGCTGATGAACAGTTGGCGATCGCCGCCATGACGGAATTGAATGATCCGGGCATGTTCTAAAAAACGATCAATGATGGATACAACTCGGATCGACTCGCTTAACCCTTCGACACCCGGTTTCAGGCAACAGACCCCGCGGACATTAAGTAAAACCTTGACGCCCGCTTGGCTGGCCCGGTAGAGAGCATCGATCACTTCGGTATCAACCAAGGCATTGAGTTTGGCGATGATTTCGCCTTTTTGTCCGTCGCGAGCGCGACGCGTCTCTGCATCAATTAGATCGAGGATTCGCGGTCTTAGCGAAGTTGGCGCCGCTGCCAACTGTTGCAATTTGAGTGGTTGACTGGCGCCTGTGACACCGTTGAAAAAAGCAGTCGCATCGCTGCCCAGTTGATCGTTGCAGGTCAACAGGGAAACGTCGCTGTAAAGATTGGCGGTGACTTCGTTGTAGTTACCCGTTCCGAAGTGCATGTATCGCACGATGCCTTGTGATTCCCGTCGCACGATGATGCAGACCTTCGCGTGTGTTTTCAGACCGCGAAGACCGTAGATCACTTGCACGCCCGCGTGTTCCATCTCGCGAGCCCATTCGATATTTCTTGCTTCGTCGAAGCGGGCCTTCAATTCGACAATGACGGAGACGTATTTACCATACTTGGCCGCTCGCATCAGGGCGGCAACGATGGGGCTGTTGCGGCTGGTGCGATACAGCACTTGTTTGATTGCCAAAACATCAGGATCAACAGCGGCTTCCTCGATCAATCGCACCACGGGGTCGAATTGCTCGTAGGGGTGCACGATTAGAAGATCTCGTGCCGCAATGGTGGAGAACATTGACTCCGATGGATCAATTTCCGAAACGCTTTGTGGTGGCCAAGGCTCATCTCGCAGCTGATCAAATCCTTCAAGTCCATGGAGAGTGAATAAGTAGGTCAGGTCGAGTGGGCCATCGAAGGCGAACAGATCTTGAGCATGCAATCCCATCTTTTCAGAGAGGAAAGCGAGCATGGCATCACTTGCACCGTTGCTGTACTCCAGCCGGATCGGTCGTGATTGGCGGCGGCTTTCCAGAACCTCCTCCATGCCTACCATGAGGTCCGCCGCTGAATCCTCTCGCAATTCGACATCGGCATTGCGTGTGATCCGAAAAGCGATGCACTCCAATACTTGCCGCCCGGGAAAATAATCTTCGACGAAGTGGGCAATCAACTCCTCAAGCAACACATAGGCATGCCCACGATCGGTCGGCATGGGTAGCAACCGCGGTACGGTACGCCCTAATGGAATGACGGCAAAATCCCACTCGGGAGCTTGCTGTTCCTCACTCCCCTGCCCTGTCGCATCGGCGTGGGTTTCTTGAGCCGGGGTTTCTTGAGCCAGGGTTTCTTGAGCCAGGCGAACACACAGATGAATTCCCAAACCTTGCAAAAGTGGGAATGGCCGCTCGGGGACAACCACCTGAGGCGAAACCACTGCAAAGACATCATTCAAAAAACGTCGCTCAGCCGCTTGCGAGCAGCGATCGCTGCAATGATTCAGATCGATATGCTGAATCTCCGCTTCATCGAGCAGCGGAGTGATCGATTCATTCAAAAGCTGGTACTGACGTTCCGTGATTTCTTTGCAACGGGCTGAGACCGCCTGCAGTTGTTCGGATACCGTCCTGCCTGAGGGATCTCGAACCAGCGCATTCCGCGCGTATTGCATCTTCAGGCTGCCGACGCGAACCATCATGAACTCATCCAAGTTCGAACTAGTGATCGCCAGAAATTTAGCGCGTTCCAGCAGTGGCAGCGAGGTGTCGGCGGCCTGTTCCAGGACGCGTTGATTGAATTCCAGCCAGCTCAATTCACGATTGATGAATCGATCAGCAGGCAACTTCTGTGGGGCAGCGGTTTTCTGTTTTTGCTTTGCGTTCACGGTCAATATGCAGTGGAGACTCAGGCTATCTGATTGCATCCTCGGCGACAGACGGATCTCGCACAACCATACCCCGCCTGATGTCTCGACGGGTGAGCAACCGTCTCTACTCGTCTTGCGTTTCCACTGGTGGGGTGTCAACGGTGTCTGTCAAGATTCGCCATGCTCGCGGATAGAAATCTTCACCATAGCTAAGTTCTCCGCCTTGATGTCCTACGGCACCGACCATACCGGCACAAACCAAGAGGCCAACCTTCCAAATCTTGGTCAACCGTTCACTCCCCTTCCAGAGCGACAACAAGGCGACGACCGCCAAGACGAGGGAGACGAGCGTCACAATCAATCCGCTCCAGCGGTGTACATCCACCTCTCGGTCCCAATCAAAAAGATTCCAGCTGAACCCATATCCCCGCTCGGGAGCAAATGACCAGCCCATCGCACTGGATGCCAGGCAGGTCACGGCACCGAGCAACAGGCAGGCGAGTGGGATCTGCGTGCCGACGGACGGCCAGACCCAGCCCAATACCACAAATCCGCCGCCTAACAGGAATAACGCAATCGGGAAGTGAACAGTCGCTGGATGGAGAAAGCCCTGGGCCTGCCAAACCCTTTCGGCAAGTGGACGGGGGCCGGCGGCAACGGGAACCATTTCTGCTTGCTCCACCTCGGATGAATCCTTGGCGAAACTGTAGTCCTCTGGCCAATCGGCTCCCTCATTAATCCAGACACGAACCAACGCTAAATCGGACGCTGACAATGGGCCACCATGAGTCGTTGGTGGCATCAACCAGTCAACGTCATCGATGATGAGGTAATCGACGTACAGTGTGCTGCTATCAGCGTCCTCAGGTTCGATATAGTCCATGAAGATCTCGCGGTCGTCGACACGGAAATCGTTTTTCGCGTCTTCCGGACCATGACACTCCAAGCAGTACTTCGTCATGATCGGCACGATGTCTCGCTCGAACTGAACCAACTTTCCGTCAGCGTCCAGCGGCGAAGTCGTTGCTTCAGTGGCCTGAGTTGCTTCAGTGGCCTGAGTTGCTTCGGTGGCCTGAGTTGCTTCGGTGGCCTGAGTTGCTTCAGTGGCCTGAGTTGCTTCGGTGGCCTGAGTTGCTTCGGTGGCCTGAGTTGCTTCGGTGGCCTGATCGGCCTCAGGCTCCTGAGCGAGCCCAGTCGCTGTTAGCAGGCAACTGACGGCCAATATCCATGATGATCGCGTCAACATACGTTGCATCTTTGTTTGGCTCCATCAATTAAGTGCATTTGGGGAGAGCGATCTCTGGTGGGATCGCCGTCAGGTGGGGGTGGGATCGCTGTCGAGCTAATGGACATCCGAATTAGCTGTCTTCCTTTTTCGGTCCCAAACTGGGACCTGGGAAACCGTTGCTCCATTGTCACTCGGGAACTAGCGGTTTTCCAGTGCCTTGGTGGCGGAGGCAGGGGGTGCGACAATTTCTCTTATATTAGTCTTTGGAGGCGACATGGATGCCAATGAATGCTTTGCTCAATCCCAGCAATGCAACCTCTTCCTTGACATCTTCATCGCTTGGGTCTTGAAGCGTTTCGGCAACCTCGTCGGCAAGGACTTGCGCGAACAGTCCGCGAGCGGTGATCAGCGTCGATTGAACAGCTTGCTCGTCCAGGGTCAATTTGAATTCTGCTGCGACCTGCACCACAAGCATGGCTGATGTGGACTGAGGATTCGCGGTCGCGCAATGCAACACGGAGTAAAAAGGCATTTCCGGCGTCGCGTGTTCCTGACGCTCCAGTGACCGCCAAGCCCGTTCCAGCAGACCTTCTCGCCAAAAAGTGAGCCAAATTTTCGAGTCGGGCGTCAGCTCGTCCAGGCTGGTTGCTTGGGCATCGGCCTCTGGCATCGCAGAGATCCGCTTCATCGCGGCCGATCGGATGCCCTTGATGAGGAAATCACGCAATTTTCCCTGCCGATGCTTGCCAAATCCTGCACTGACCAAATGCGATAAGAGTTTTCTCAACGCTTCGTCAGCTTCCCCCGGTGACCCCAGTGATTGGATCAGGATACGTCTCATTGGTGCGAGGTATCGTAATACAAAACCGGCAGCGTTATCTGCTGCGGTCCAGGGATGAGTGGTGCGGACCAGGTTAACCAAGGTTCGCCCAGAATCTTCAAGCGGCGCGTTCGACATGCCAATAGTTTAACCGGTGGAAAGACGGATGTAGCCTGGGCAGCCCGTTAGCTGGGTAAAGGCCGGCGTTTCTTTCGTTGCCAATCATTAAGCGACGTCAGGGTGGCATCCCGATGTTCGGCACAAGTGACTAGGTTCTGTCGGCAACCACGTCTTCACGCCGGATCAATGGGGTTGCGAGGCCCTGGCCTGGATAACCCTGATTGGGACAACTCTGCGGTGCTGATTTACTTTGGGCTGCGACGCAGTGCGAGAGCGGGGGCTTGTGACGGTTTGCCCTCTTTTGATTTAAATTGCGTTGGTTTCTCAGCGCGATTTTCACGAACCAACATGATTGTGATTTGATCACTCGGTGCGGTGCGGATGAAATCGTCGAGTCCGGGGCCGAGCAAGCGGACCGCGTCTGCCTTGTCCTTTGATTGGTCACCGCGATTGTCCAAGCGGCAGCTGCCAAGAAATTTCTGGCCGCCGACTCCTGATCGGCAGGGTGATTGGTCCCACGCCAAGTGACCTTGTTTGGTTTCCGCCCAGTCATCCGCCAATCCGTCGACAATTCCGTAAGCCAATATTTCGCTGGCCCCAACAAATCCACCTCCCTGCGTGGTCAGCAATAACACAGCCCGATCGACCTGTTCTCGGCTGACTTTTGATTTTGACAAATCAAAACGCAGGTAGATATGCGATTGTTGGTCACCTGTTTTTCGGATTAGCTGCAAAGAGCTCGATCCACCCACGTCTTGCTGCGAGTTTGATTTTACGAAAGTGTCGGCGCCGTTTCCCGCGTGTGTTCTCAAGCGTTGGAATCCAAGCAACTCGCTGTCTCGTAGGTTCTCTTGAATGGTCAGTCGCGAGGTGCTCTGGCTGATTGTCTTGCCGTCGGGAGACTGCAGTTCAAACAGCACGTCGAAGGTGCCAGGGAGAACACCAGCGGTCAGGAACTGAATGTCGAGTTCTTCCGTTTGACCAGCGGCTGGGAGTTGTCGTGGTGAGAGTTTCTTGGGAAAGGTTGGGCGTTGTTTTTGGGTTTTTCCAATGGGTCGAAGCATCGTCACGATCTGTGCGGCAACTCGGAAATCTCGATTGAGGATGCGCGGGTCACTGCGTGGGCCCAACGAGCGGTTTTCGATCCGTAATTTGAACCGAGCTGCATCACCGGCGACGACGTTATCGGTTCCAGTCGTCTGTGAGAGCGCAAGTGGTCTCAGTGATTCGGAATTGACTTTCCGGGTTGGCTCGGGCGTTACCGATGTTTGGGGGGCTGCCGTTGATGCCGTGCGACGCTCCGGTATCTTTGACCAAGCTAGTAGCAGGCCGACCAAGACGGCTCCGGCTACCGCAGGGATGATCCACGTTGATAGACCTTTTGTCTTACCACTCGAGTCCTTGCTTTGTTGATCCGCTGACGATGGTTGGGTTGCTGGCTTGTGCTCTTTTGGATCGGTCACAATCTGCAACGAAATCTTGCTTTCTGACTCGGAGTTCTCCGTTGCTTTTCCGATCAACAAATGTAATTCTTCCGCCGAGCTGGGGCGGTTACGTGGTTCTTTATCGAGCAAGCGATCAATTAGTTCGCAGACCGGCGTTGGTGTGTCGGGGCTGCGTTCCTTCAGTGGCCGCGGGATCACGCAGATGTTGGCAATCATCTGTTCGGTGACAGTTTCAGCACGGATCGGCAATCGACCGGAGCACATTTGGTAGAGCACAACGCCCAAGCTGTAGAGATCCGTTCGGTCATCGACGGGGTCGTTTCTTGCTTGTTCAGGTGCTAGGTATCCGGGACTGCCGACGGCGGCACCTCGGGGCGAACCGTCAGGAATGACATTCGCGATCGCCAAGCCAAAGTCGAGGATCTTGGCACGCCCGCTAGGCTCTTCGATCCAAATATTACCCGGTTTGATATCGCGGTGAACAATTCCGTTCTTGTGAGCTGCGGCTAAGCCTTTGCAAACTTCCCTGGCAGTCTGCATCACCTCGCGGTAATCAAATCGTTGTTTTTCTTTGATCAGAACATTGAGCGGTTTGCCTTTGAGCAATTCCATTGCGATGAAAGGCATCTTTTGGTGAACACCAACTTCAAAGATCGTGGCGACATTGTCGTGATGGACCGCGGCCATGGATCTCGCTTCTTCCACAAAACGCCGGCGGCTCTCTAGTGTCACCGCATATTTGGTGTTCATGAATTTCAATGCCACGTCTCGATTTAGACGCGCATCGCGGGCGTGAAGAACTTCGCCCATGCCCCCTTTCCCAAGTTGACCGAGGATTCGGTAGGGACCCATTCGCCCGAGCTCACCGTCCCGTTTGGGTGGTTCGAGAAAATCCGGCAATATAAAATCAGATTGCATGCGAGCCGAGTAGCGTTTCGGGCGGGGGGCTTCGGTGTTCCAATATCTTAATCTTATTAGGTCGAGACAAGTAACGATCAAAAAGCATGGGAAAAAGAGGGCTCGTTCAGTATCTTTGGGCAAATTCAGCCCATCTTGTCAATTTGTATGGCCTGCGACCATCCTGTTGGCTCGGGCGGCCTGTTGTCTTCACCGTCCTTCCTGTCACTCTTGGACAGGCCTTCTGATCTGAATACTCGCAACCGAGTTGAATATCGTGAATCGTATTGCCATCTCAGATTTGACTGATGGTCTCCAATTGGAGCAAGCTTTCCGCGCGGCAGACAAGCAATTGCGGGTCAATCGCCAAGGTGGAAAATACATCCTCATGCGACTGGCTGATCGCTCTGGAGTGATAGCCGGCATGTTCTGGAATGCTGATGAGCATATCTTCGAATCTTTCGACCGCGGTGATTACATTTTCTGTCGCTGTCGCACGCAAATCCACAACGGTGCCCTGCAGGTCATCGTTTCGAACATCGAACGCATGGATCCTTCAGAGGTCGATGCCGCTGACTTTGAACGCTACGACCATGCGGAATCGGATCGTTTGCTGGAACGCCTGCAGCAAATGATCGGCGGATTCAAAAATGTGTCACTCCGCAAATTAGGTGAGGCGTACTTGGCCGATGCCGAGCTCATGCGGCAGCTCCAAAAGTCGGCTGCGGCAGTGAACAACCATCACGCGTACCCCGGTGGATTGATTCGCCATACGGTTGACCTGATGGACCTCGCCGCACTCATCGGTCCGCGTTATCCAGAAATCGATACAGAGCTTTTGATGATGGGAGCGTTCTTACATGACTCAGGTAAGATCGAAGAGTTGGCGGGCGATGGTGAGATTGCTTATACCGACCGCGGTCAACTCGTGGGGCACATCGTGATTGGGATTCAGATGTTGGGCGAGAAAATGACGCTGCTGGCGTCGCAGGGAGATCCGATTCCCGAGGAACTGCGGTATCAACTGGAGCATTTGATCGTCAGTCATCATGGGCAGTTGGAATTCGGCAGCCCGAAACTACCCGTGACGCTTGAGGCGGTGGCCTTGCATCATCTGGATAATCTAGACGCTAAGTTGGCATCTTACGTAAGCGTGATGGAGTCGGATGTCTCGGCCGATGGAAATTGGACCAACTACAACCCATCGATTGGTCGCAAACTGTGGAAAAAATGAGCTTGAAGAGGATTCGCAATGTTAAAAGGTGATCCCGCGGTTGTACTGCTCTCGGGCGGTCTAGATAGCGCGACTTGTTTAGCAATTGCGCTGGCGGAGGGGTTCTCGCCTCACACGATCAGTTTTCAATACGGTCAGCGTCATCGCTACGAATTGGATCGCGCGAAGAAAATAGCGGGGCAAATGGGGGCAGCCTCTCACCGTGTTGTTGAGATCGACTTAGCGCAGTTCGGTGGTTCGGCGCTGACCGATGAAACGATTCAGGTACCCAAATCGGAGTCGGTTGATGATTTGGGTGATGGCATTCCTGTTACCTATGTGCCAGCACGGAACACCGTCTTCTTGTCACTCGCACTCGCATTCGCCGAGACAATCTCTTCTCGAGACCTCTTCATCGGTGTCAATGCATTGGACTACAGCGGCTACCCGGATTGCCGGCCGGAGTTTATTTCGGCCTATGAGGCGATGGCGAATTTGGCGACTAAAGACAGCGTCAATAATTCAAAGAAACTCACCATCCATACTCCCTTGATTGATCTCAGCAAGGCTCAGATTATTTCTCGGGGAATGGAGCTCGGTGTTGACTACGGAGCCACGCTGTCCTGCTACGACCCGGCTGAGGGCGGACGGCCATGTGGAAGATGCGATGCCTGTTTGTTGAGGGCAAAGGGCTTCAACGAGAACGGTTGTCTGGACCCTGCTTTGAGAGGAATTAATTCGTGATCGGTGAGTGACAGGCTGCTGCGGCAAGGTCAGTACAGCTGGTACGAGTCGGTCGCTTCGAACGCGGATTCGTAGTGCTCGATTCGAGTGGGCACCGGATGCTCGCTCGGCCACCATACGGCAACGACATCGAACCTTGTTGCGGTTCCAAGCAATCGCTTTCTTTTCAGGTAACGCAAGGCGGTGCGGGTGATTTTTTGCTGCTTTCTCCGGTCGATTCGATCGGCTGGATGTCCTGGCTTAGTGGTGGCAAGTGTCTTGACCTCCACAAACACGATCGTTTGTTTTCTGCGATCGACCGCGATCAGATCGATTTCGCCGCACCGATCAGATTCACTGTGGGCGACAACGAGTAGCCCCTTCCGCCGCAGTAGCTGGGCAGCAGCTTGCTCACCTCGCAAGCCGATCGGTGCTGTGGTATCGATCGCACCAAAACGCCACTCGATGTAGACGCGTTGCAGATGAGTGAACAGCGAGAGCCGATTCAATTTCACAAGCTGCCCCGGCCGGTGAAATGGATACGAAGAACGATCCAACACCGCGAGTGCGTTGGATCGTTTTAAAGTGGTGTAACTCGATGATTCGGTCTGCTGCCGTTCGCTTAGTTGCGACGACGTTCTTTCAAGCGAACCGCTTTGCCCACTCGATCGCGGAGGAAGTACAACTTTGCGCGCCGGACGACGCCGCTTCGTTTGACTTCGACCTTCTCGATACGGGGGCTGTGAACGGGAAACTTTCGTTCGACGCCTTCACCGGCGACGATTCGTCGAACGGCGAACATTTCGCGGCTTCCACTGCCGCTGCGTCCGATCACAACACCGGTAAAGACTTGGATGCGTTCTTTATTGCCTTCCAGGATCTTGAGGTGGACGTCGACGGTATCGCCACCTTCAAATTCGGGCGGATTTTCTTTCAGCGCCGCCTTTTCAACCAAATCCATAATGACTTGGGACATGATATCGATCTCACTTTGAGGGATTGTTATCTGTTTTGTCGCCCAGTAAGTCGCTTCGTCGTTGCAACGTTCTTTGGTGGCTCTGCTCGGCTCGCCATTTGGCGATCGCCGCGTGATTACCACTGAGCAAAACGTCGGGAACTTTGTGTCCGCGAAACTCTCTGGGTCGTGTGTATTGGGGAAATTCCAGCAACCGATTACCGCGGCTGAAGGAATCATCAATGTTACTTAGTTCGTCGCCGAGGACGCCGGGCAATAGCCTGACGACCGCATCGATGATGACCATCGCAGCGACTTCGCCTCCATTCAAGACGAAATCACCTACGCTGACTTCTTCCGGTTGCAGGATATCCATCACCCGCTGGTCAAATCCTTCGTAGCGACCGCATAACAGCATCAGCCGTTGACTGGTCGCGAACTCTTCGGCCATCGGCTGGTCGAAGCGTTTTCCTTGAGGAGTTAGTACGATTCGTCGGGTCGATTCAGGTGGGGATGAAGTATCCATCGCCTGAACGTCTTCGGCACATCGGACTGTCGGTTCAACTTGGATCAGCATTCCCGGGCCGCCGCCAAACGGTTTGTCATCGACTGGGCGGTGCGGTGTATCTGGCGCCCAATCCCTCAGGTCGTGTCGTTGGATATCGACTAGCTCTCGCTGAATCGCCTTTTCCAACAGACCTTGGCTGAGGTAACCGTCGAAGATCGCCGGGAATAAAGTGACGATGTCAAATCGCATCATGCTTTTTCCAGCTGCGTTCTGAATTCGTCACCATCCGTTGATCACTCCTCGGACTTTTCCTCCGTTGCCGCTTCGCCACCGGCAGCCTCTTCCGGTGGTTTTTCTTCAGCGGCTGCTTCGGCCTTTGGTTCTTCTTTCTTCTTTTTCGCTTTCGGCTCTTCTGGGGCCGGAGCGTAATCTTTTCGCTTGCCTAATCGCTCGAGAGCCTCTTTACGAGCCTCGAGGTGGGTGCCATCGGTTCCATACTTTTTGATCAGGGTGGCGACTTTCTCACTGGGTTGTGCACCAACACCTAGCCAATACTCGATTCGCTCGGTTTTCAAGCTTACTCGGGCATCGGTTTCGGGACACATCGGATCGTAAGTGCCTAGTTGCTCAATCACACGGCCGTCGCGTGGACTGCGTTGGTCCATCGCACAGACGCGGTAGTAAGGTCGGTGGGTGCGACCCATCTTCTTCATTCTAATTCGGACTGCCATTAGACGATTCGTCTCCGTTTGTTGGTGATAACTCCAGTTCGACTGCCTGGGGTCGGTCGTTCCCGTTGGGGTGTCGGCCGACGCCGGGTCGGTGCCAGTACGTCTGGCATCGTGATTTGTAGAGCGTTTAACGCTTCTTTCGCTTTGAACGCCTCATCAATTTGTCGCGTTCTTTCTTTTGTTTTGCTCGTTCAGAGGCATTGAGTCGCTTGCCCGTCCCCTTTTTTACCCGCATGCCCTTCATCGTTGGGTCATTCATGGCGCCGCTGGACTGCAGCTGCTGCATCATTTTCATGCGATCGCCGACACCTTTGCCCGCCATCCCCTGCATCATCGGCTTCATCACCTCGAACTGTTTGATCAGTTGCGAGACAACCGGTGTCTGCACGCCCGCTCCGCTGGCGATTCTAGTTCGCCGCTGCGAATCAATGAGCTTTGGATTGCGGCGTTCTTCCATCGTCATGCTGTTGATGGCGCCGATCGTTTGCCGGATCCCACTAGAAGCCTCATCGCTTTCCAGTGCATCCTTGAACTGCCCCATGCCGGGCATGAGGCCAACCATTTTTCCCATCAAGCCGGGTTTGGCGACCTTCTGCATCATGTTTTTGAAGTCGTCGAGCGTGAATTCTCCGGACGCCATTTTGGCTTCCAGTTCCTCTCGCTCGTTCTCGTCGACGATCCGGTGTGCTTCCCGGGCCGCGGCGACAATGTCGCCCATTTGCAGGATTCGTCCCGCCATTCCTTCAGGGCGGAATGGTTCCAACGCATCGAAGTGTTCACCTGTACCGATGAACTTGATCGGGACGCCCGTGACATGTTTGACTGAGAGCAGCGCACCGCCTCGGGCGTCGCCGTCCAGCTTGGTCATGATGACGCCGTCGAGTTCAAGTGCTTCGTTAAAAGCACCCGCACTGTTGACCGCGTCTTGACCGGTCATGCCATCGACCACCAAATAGACTTGGTCTGGGCTGACACGTTTGTCGATCTTTTGCAGCTCTTGCATCAACTCTTCGTCGATGGCTAGGCGGCCCGCGGTGTCCAAGATGACAACCCGCGCACCTTCTGCTTTTGCTTTCGCGACGCCAGCCTGACAGACCTTGACCGGATTTTTGTTATCCGGGTCGCTGTAGACGGGCACATCGAGTTGCCGCCCGATCACATGCAGTTGTTCGATCGCGGCTGGTCGTTGCAAGTCGGCTGCGACCAGCAACGGTTTAATGTTCTCTTCTTTAAGTAGCTGAGTGAGCTTTCCGCAGGTCGTTGTTTTACCACTACCCTGCAGACCGCAGAGCATGATGATCGTCGGGCCATCTTTCTTAAGATGCAGCGACGGGTCGACCGGGCCGAGAATCGACACCAACTCGCTTTGGACGATGCTGACCAGTTCTTCATGCGGCCGCAGACTCAACAGCACGCGTTTTCCGAGCGCCTGCTCGGTCACGTGGTCCATGAAATCTTGGACGACCGGGTAGCTGACGTCCGCCTCTAACATCGCCTTGCGGACGATGTCCAGGCCTTCGCGCATATTGCTTTCGGTCAGCTTGCCTTTGCCGGACAAGCTTTTGAACGCCGATTGCAGACCTTCAGAGAGGGATTCAAACACGGGCTTTTCTGCCGTTCCACTCTAGCGAGGGGGTGGCGGGGCGCCGCGGTATCCGCGACATCCCAAGAAAGGGTCCGACAGTGTAGGGTTCGAGGCAGAGTTTTGACAAGGACGAAGGTGTGGGAACTCGCTGTTCTGTCGGGTTTCGTCCGTCAAAACCGTCTCGGGGAGATTTTTAGTGCCCCTCGAGGAATTTCAAAGCCTGCGAATGGAGCCGTCCATTGGTGCCTAAACCGTCACCGCCCCGGGTGGTCGGATTCCCTTTCCAGTCGGTGAATTGACCGCCTGCCTCGGTCAGGACCGGCGAAATCGCCGCGACATCCCAAGGATTACAGACAGGGTCTACCATGATTTCAGCTCGTCCGGTTGCGACCAGCAAATAGCCATATCCGTCGCCCCAGCTGCGGGTGATCCAGGCGGCTTTTTCCAGCTGTTGGTAGGCATCACCCGCCCCACGGGTGGCAAAACTGTCCACTTGGCTGGTGACGAAGATCGCTTGATCGATTTCGCTTTTTTCTGAAACTCGTGCCTGATTCCAATCGTTTGGGTGATCGCCTGGGAAGCGGCCGGCGTTGCGGTACCAGCAGCCGCGTCCTATCGCCGCCACCAGTAATTCGCCGAGTGCAGGTATGAAAATGGCGCCGGCCAGTGCTTTGCCTTCGTGTTCTAAGGCCAGCAATGTCGAGTACAACGGCACGCCACAAATGAACGACTTGGTCCCATCAATCGGATCGACAATCCACCGGTAGTCGCTTGTTCCCGACTGCTCGGCGAATTCTTCGCCCTGAAGTGTGTCGTCAGGAAAACGCTCGGTGATTTGATTTCGGACTAATTGCTCCGCCTCGCGGTCAGCGATCGTGACCGGCGAATCGTCGGCCTTGGCATCGACGGTCAAATTAGTGCCGCGAAAGTGGGTCAACGTATGATGGCCGGCGGCCTGAACCACCTCCACAATCGCCTGCAGTCGGCCGGAGTGAAGATCTTTCCAGCTCTGTGGTCCCTCTGTCATCGTTTACTCGGCCTCTTTTCCTGGAAAGAACGATTGGTACATCAGCATGCAGGCACCGACGACCAGCAGCGAATCGGCGATGTTGAAGTTGGGCCATGGATCGAAAAACGGCACACCTTCAATGCGAAATAGGATCCAGTCTCGGACACCACTTTGCCACTCCAGCGGATAGCCTGCTTGCCACCAGAGCCCCAGTCGGTCGTACAGGTTGCCGATGATCCCCCCGGTGATCATGCCAAGAGCCCACGTCAACCAGAGCGAAGCCGCGGCGCGAAACTTGAACAGCCAAACAAGGATTCCGACGGCTGCAATGACGGAAAAGGCGGCGAAGAAGAGCCCCTTCCCTGCCCCGAGTCCGAACACCGCACCGATGTTTACTGCCGTCTCGATACCAAAATAATCCTCGACTATCCACCAAATGTCGCGTTGGCCGGGCAAGCCTCGCCACTGGAAAATGCTTTGTTTGGTCCACAGGTCGGCGATGCCGCCGACAGCGGCTAAGCCGAAGAACAGGACCACGTGATGGGTGGGGATCGCTGCAGAACTGATCTCTGAATTCTGCTTTGGCACGGGTTTGCTGCCCGATGTTGGCGATTGTTGGTCGCCTGAATCGCCGATTTCTTGCTCGGAGGCATCTGCGTGCAGGGAGTCAGGACGGGCCTGATCATCAGAGGAGGATGAGCCATTCATGGGAAGTGGCGACAATTTTGGTGGAGAGTGCTTGGTGGCCGCGGGCCATGCCACGTTAGAATGCCTGGCAGATCCTGCCCAGTCGAATTTATTTGTTCAATCCATATCTTTGCCGCATTTCTTCTGTTCAGCACCGGGGGCCCGGTCGTTTCAGTGTCTAGTTGGTCTCTGGAGCCCGTTGGGTTCGAGAGCCAGTGGTCATTCGATGTCGGCCTGCTGCCGGTCGAAGATCGGCCGCGGACAAAAATTCTTTCCCTGAAGCGATTTCAGCGACAGGTTGGCTGTGCCGATCTAACCTTCAGGGATACCCGTTTTTCCGTTTTTGCCTGCAAATTTTCGCCATGTTGCAAACCGCGCAAGTTCATAACGCTAATCAGACCGATCTCGCGTTTCAGAAGTGCATCAATCCCGCTTGCGGTGCGACCTATGACGCCCGGAGTGTCCGCACTGCCTGCGATCGATGTGGGGATCTGCTCGATATCGCCTATGACTGGGACCGTGCTGCGGTGCCTGACAAATTAAGCGACTTCGAATCGACTTGGGGGCAGCGGACTGACCCGGTGCGATTCAGTGGTGTCTGGCGGTTTCACGAGCTGCTGCCGTTTGCTCCCCAAAAAGACCTGGTCACCGTCGGTGAAGGCCAGACGCTCTTGCAGCAAGCTGATCGAGTCGGTCAATTCGTCGGCATGAATGATGGGCAGTTGTTTTTGCAGTACGAGGGAATGAATCCATCGGGAAGTTTCAAAGACAATGGCATGTGCGCGGCGGTGACTCATGCGAATTTGATGGGCGCCAAGCGGGCAGCCTGTGCGAGCACTGGTAACACGAGCGCCTCCCTAGCGCTCTACTGCAGCGCGACGAATCTGATGAAGGCTGTCATCTTCATTGGTAGTGGAAAGATTAGTTACGGGAAACTAAGTCAGGCACTCGATTACGGTGCTTTGACGATCCAAATAGCGGGTGACTTTGATGATGCGATGATTCGTGTTCGGCAGGTTTCGCAAGAGCTTGGCATCTACTTGGTCAACAGTGTAAATCCCTTCCGTTTGGAGGGGCAAAAAACGATCATGTTCCGCGTGTTGGAAGCGCTGCGGTGGCAGGTGCCTGATTGGATCGTGGTGCCCGGCGGTAACCTTGGTAACAGTAGTGCCTTCGGAAAGGCATTCATCGAGTTACATCAGCACGGATTAATTGACCGCATTCCCCGACTGGCCGTCATTAACGCTGCGGGTGCCGATACGTTGTATGAGTTGTTTGAGAGACGCGGCGTTCGTTGGAACGGTGGGCAGGTAGGGATGGACCCGATCGTTCAATACAACGACGAAATGGATCGTCATGGTAAAAAAGCGGACACGATTGCGAGCGCTATCGAGATCAATCGCCCCGTCAATTTGAAAAAATGCCTGCGGGCGCTAGACGCGATGAATGGAGTCGTTCGTCAAGTCAACGATCAGGAAATCCTGGATGCAAAAGCTCGAGTCGGTGCTGGTGGTTTTGGTTGTGAGCCAGCCTCGGCGGCTAGCGTGGCGGGAGCCAAATTGCTCAGGCGTGAGGGAGTGATCGCGCCCAGTGACCGCGTGGTCTGTATTCTGACCGGGCACGAATTGAAGGACCCGACAGCGACAGTCGCTTACCACACGACCGATCAGGATGTCTTCAACAAAACTTTGGGAGATCGTGGTGTAAAGAAGGCAAGCTTTGCCAATCGCGCAGTCGCGGTGCCCAACGAGCTCGACGACATCATCAAAACGATCCAGCTGTACGCTTAATTGGCAACGATTCTTGGGCGGTTGGTCGGCAGGTGCTGGTCAATCCCAGTCGCTGCCCGCTACATTCGTGGTATGAGCAACCACATTCAACTTGCGGTTCATGGAGCCGCCGGCCGTATGGGCCGCCGAGTCATCGCGTTGGCAGCACAAGATTCTGATTTCAGAATCGTCTCTGGCATTGATCACGCGGAAAACCCGCTGCTCGATCAAGACGTCGGGGCGATCGCTGGTGTCGACCCAGTCGATGTGCCACTGCAAAGCCAGTGGCTCAGTCATGCTGATGTCGTGATCGATTTTTCTTTGCCGACGGCTGTTGATGCATGTGTCGCCAGCTGTCTGGAACGCGAGATGCCGTTGGTGGTGGCAACCACTGGGTTGAGTGAGACTCAGAAATCAATGTTGGCCGAGGCCGCGACCGCCATCCCCGTGGTGTGGGCACCCAGTATGTCGTTGGCGGTCAATTTGACGATGAAGCTTGCTCAAGAAATCACCGCGAAATTAAAAGATGTCGCGGGCGGCATCGACATTGAAATTCTAGAAAGGCATCATCGGTTTAAGGCTGATGCCCCGAGTGGGACCGCCCTGCGGTTCGGTGAGTTAATTGCTGAGCAGTTGGGTAGTGACGTGGTGCATGTGCATGGTCGCGAGGGCGAAACGGGAATGCGAGCTAGGAACGAGATTGGGTACCATGCGATTCGCGTTGGTGACAATCCTGGTGAGCATACGATCGTTTTTGGGATGCTCGGTGAGAGGATTGAGCTAAACGTCGCTGCGAGTAATCGGGACTGTTACGCGAGTGGCGCACTGGCTGCGGCCAAGTGGCTGCAAGGCCGCCCGGTAGGGCTATACAACATGTTTGATGTGCTTGGTCTCGCCTGACGAAATTCATCTTGCTAGGGCCCGTTTCGCGAGTGGATAGTTGAGTTCGCCGCTTGCCCTTTTTCTTGTTGTCCTCCACCACAGGTAGAAACCATGGCGAAGTGTGATGAGGGGTACCGATGTGAGGTTTGTCGACAGGACGTCACTTCGATCGTCGACAGCGATCTCTATCTTCGTTTTGTCATAGGCGAGCTGGACGCCGAAGTCTTGCACACCAGTCCGGAAAGGCACATTCGATGTAATCCGGTTTTGGCACAATTCATTCGGAATGAAGGGTTTCAGCCTGTCTCGGTGCAGGGTTCATTCGACCGCGCACAATTGGACCCAGTGTTTGTTGCCCAGCGTGAATTACTCCTCTCCCGAGGGTACGCAAGGTTGTTGGAACTGGCTGCTATCGACGAAGATTACGATTTGCGCGAGTATCCCTTGCCGGAGGCACTGGCGAAAGTTCGGTAGTTCGGAGGCTCTGGTGAGATGAGCCGTCCGCCGCCGATGTTGGGCAAAACGAAGCCACGCTCGACCTGCTAAACTCTGTGGATCTCGACACCAGAAGATAAGTGAGCAATGTGAAAAGTAAACTTCTCAAACGCGGTTTTATGTCCCTGGTGGCGACCCAGTTTTTTGGCGCCATGAACGACAACATCCTCAAGGGTGTGTTGACGTTCATGGTGATCAATGGGCTTTGGAGCGGTTCGTTAGGTCCCGGTGGCCAGGGGATCGTAAGTATGTGCTTTACGATTCCCTTTATCCTGCTATCGGGTTACGCCGGCCAAGTTGCGGACCGATTCAGTAAGCGAACGGTCACGTTTTGGGTCAAGTCGCTTGAGATTCCGATCGCTGTACTCGCTGGGATCGGTTTCTATACCAATAACCTTTGGATCACTCTCGCGGCCCTGGTGGCATTGACCTGCCAGAGTGCTTTCTTTGGGCCAGCCAAATATGGAATGATTCTGGAGTTCGTGGGCGATCGTGATCTAAGTCGCGCCAATGGTACGATCAACATGATGACCAACTTGGCGGTGATTGTGGGCACTTTGTTGGCGGGGTTCGTGAGCGATCGATACAGCCCACAACCCGTTGAGAATGTAATCACGCCGGCGGCAGTGAGTTGGTTGCCTGGGGCGGCGATGGTGGGTGTTGCGATAGTGGGCTTGGTGGCGGCTCTTTTTATGACGCCACTCAAAGCAGGTGACCGGGCATTGAAATGGGACTTGAATCCATTCACTACCTACCTGGAGACCATTCGGGAAATGGCCAGGGGCCGACTTTTGATGGTGATGATGGCTTGGGGATATTTTTACATGCTGGCCTGGATTGCCCTGATGATCCTGCCGGAATACACCGACGTGCTGGCTATCGATCGTGCCGAGGCGAGCGTCTTGATGGGCGTGATGGGGATCGCAATAGGCTTGGGTTGTGCGGTCGCCGGCTTGATTTCCGGGCATCGCATTGAGCCCAGGTTGGTTCCTGTCGGTGCCGTTGGGATGGTCGTGTTTTTCGCATTGCTCGGGGCGGTCCCGCCTGTGATGCCAGATTACAGCCCCATGGTGCGGGTCGCGCTTAGTAATGTTGCGTTTTTTGTACTGGGGGCTGGTTTCTTTGCTGGCTTCTATATCGTCCCTCTCCAAGCGCTTTTGCAAAAGCTATCACCTGATGACGAGCGGGGGCGTTTTCTCGGAACAGCAAATGCAGTTTCATTTACGTTCTTGACGGTCGGCGCGTTGATTTACTGGGTCATCCGGCCAGGATTTGGAGAAGCTCCGCAGCACATTTTCTATGTCAGCAGCGTGCTGATGGCGGTTGGTGCTGGCTTTTTTCTCTGGCGTCTGCGGGGCACCGGGGTGATGGTCACCGGCCGAGATGAAGCGGCCGGTGAAGTCACCGAAGAAGATTGAGGTGTCCGCGTTTGCCACACCTCAGGATTCGATTGAATCACCAATCAACCACATGAAGATCGACACTCCGCCGCATCAGGCGGCGGTTGTGGCACCGTGATGATTACTCGCCACTGGGCAACTGAACCAGCGGCTTTTCCTTGGCCATCTGGCGAATCTCTTCAGTGATTTTCATTGAGCAGTACTTTGGTCCGCACATGCTGCAGAAGTGGGCACTCTTAAATGTGTCCTGCGGCAGCGTTTCATCGTGATACCTTTTGGCGGTTTCGGGATCGAGTGAGAGGCGGAACTGCTCATTCCAGTCAAACTCGAACCGCGCCTTGCTCAAGGCATCGTCACGATCTTGTGCTCCCTTTCGCCCACGAGCGACATCGGCAGCATGTGCCGCGATTTTGTAGGCGATCACGCCTTGTTTGACATCCTCTTCGTTCGGTAATCCGAGATGTTCCTTGGGGGTCACGTAACACAGCATCGCGGCGCCATGCCAACCCGCCATCGCTGCACCGATGCCGCTCGTGATATGGTCATATCCCGGCGCGATATCGGTTACCAAAGGACCGAGCACGTAGAACGGAGCACCATTACAGAGTTCAATCTGCTTCTCGATGTTCATCTGAATCTGGTCCAATGGAATGTGTCCTGGTCCTTCAACCATGACTTGAGTTCCATTTTCTTGCCCGCGGCGAGTTAGCTCGCCAAGCACTTCCAGTTCGGCGAATTGGGCGTCGTCTGATGCATCTGCAATCGACCCTGGCCGCAGGCCGTCTCCAAGCGACCAAGTGACGTCGTACTGACGCATAATGTCGCAGAGGTCATCAAAGGCCTCATAAAGTGGATTTTGCTTGTTGTGGGCCATCATCCATTTGGCGATTAATGATCCACCCCGACTGACAATCCCGGTCACTCGGTTCACGGTCAGATGGAGATGTTCGAGCATGATGCCGCAGTGGATGGTCATGTAGTCCACACCTTGCTTGGCTTGATGTTCGACCATGTCCAGAAAGTGTTGGGCATTCATGTCCTCGATGTTGCCACCGAGTTCTTCCAGCATCTGGTAGATCGGTACGGTCCCGATCGGAACAGGGCTTTTGCCGATGATTTTTCGGCGGATCTCGTCGATGTCCTTCCCAGTGGACAGATCCATCACCGTGTCAGCACCGAAGTGGACCGCGGTGTGTAATTTCTCGAGTTCTTCGCCCGCATTGCTGGTGACAGCGCTATTGCCAATGTTGGCGTTAATTTTGCATTTCGCGGCAATCCCGATGCACATCGGCTCGAGAGCACCCTCAGCGTGCACGCGGTTCGCTGGGATCACCATTCGTCCGGCGGCGACCTCATCGCGAATTGTTTCGACCGGCAGGTCCTCGCGTCCCGCACAGGATTCCATTTCCGGGGTGATCTCACCGGCCCGAGCGGCCAAAATTTGCGTATTGCTCATTCTCTTTCCTGACGAAGCGTGAAGCGGAAGCACCCACACTTTATACGCGTGACGGCCCTCAGCGAGTAGACACCCTCAAGGTTTGCTCGCCAACTAGAGCGTCTTGAGATATTCGAGCACATCCTGTTTTTCGGTTTCGGTCAATTGATCCGGATAATTGTGGCCCGAGTTACTTTTGCCAAATCGACGGGTATCAAAAAAAGTACGCCGAATGGCGGGGTCTTTTTCGGCTAGCGGCACCCGATCAATCTCTCTGATCTTGAATCCGACTTTGTCTTCATCCATCGACTCGTCAGTCCGTTGCCACACTTTCGGGCGATCGTCGGGGTGGAGAACGTGCCACAATGTGGGCACGCTGCCATTGTGGAAATAGGGTGGGCTGGCCCAGATCCCATCGAGGGGTGGTGCGACGTAACCGTCTGGATCGGTTTCGGTTTTATGGGGGGTATCGGTTTCAGCGTGCGCGAACCAGCTTCGCCCATATTTCTCGCGGCCAGCCACGGTCAACGCCGTCAGCCGCACAGGATCGGTACCGATCTCGGCGAGTGGGATCCTGCGGTTTGGATACGTTGTTTCTTTGCCGTAGGACCCGTGGCATTCAGCGCAATTAGACTCAAAAGCAATCCGTCCGCGTTCGGCAGAGTCGGTCTCGATCAGGCCTTCGTACGTGGGTGCTCGAAGCGAATCGAGTAACGCGTAAACGTCACGGAAATCATCTTCGTGATCCCCAAAGAAATCGGGACCATTTTCCGGGATCAACATAAACTGCATCAGCGCTCGGTGGCCCTTCTGTGCGAAGCCATCGATGTAGATGCTTGGCTTCTTGTGGAAATTCCACCATGGGGGAGCATCCATGTCGTGGTGGACGAAAGATTCGGGGATCTTTGGAATCACATTTAGCTGCTCGTCGCGATGGCTCATCAGCCCCATGCCGAAAACAACGGCGTTGGTGGTGCCGTGAGTCGTTCCCAACGGAATGATCACTGAGCCAAGATCCATTCGTGACAGTGGTTCCCCGAGGCGAAATTTGATCGCGCGTATTTCCTCGGTCATTGTTTGCAAAGCGAACCGATTATTCGGTGCGCCGACTGTTACGCTCCCATACACGCTGCCGCCGTGACAAGACAAGCAGTTCATCGTCCACTTGCCGTCGTCGTCGACGACATATTGCAACGGCTTGCCGGAGTCGTCGCCCGGTCGGGTCGTCAATCCGTAGCGATGGAACGCCATTTTACGGCGTTGCTCTTTGGTCGCTTGTTCAGCCTTTTTGCGAAGCGGTTCGGGCCAGACCTGCCATACCTGATCGAAAACACGTTGCGTGAAATCGCTCGTCAGCGTCGCTTTTTCGGTTAACACTTCGTACCCGCGATCGGCCGCTAAGTCTTCCCCATGCACCAAAGTGGGTAAGGCGAACGCAGGGAGGCAGAATGCCGCCAATGTGACGAGGCGGGTAAAGTGAATTAACATTCGTTTCAATTGCTCTTAGCCAAGCGGACTGTGGGTTTAGAGCATCCTGGCGAACGATTCGGTTCGCATGGTGGAGGATGCTACTCAACAGCAGTTGGTATGTTAGTTCCCTGGCAATTTCGTAGGATCGACGAGGTTGCCAAGTTATCAATTTTACGCCGCGGGCGAAGGAAAACGCTCATTTCAGTAGTTGATTAATCCGCTTTCCTCGCGCCGTTCGCCTCGCTTGTTGAGGGGATGCGATCTGGAACGTTGCTTTTGGAAATGACGGTCACGTTTCCGAAACTGTGGATTTGTGCGTCTTCAGGCAGTTCTGATTTTTTTAGCCGACTGGCCGGTTTTCGCAGAATTGCGAACTGCCGATGCGAAGCGATTTCGGGCGAAAGCCCCGTTCGTTGCCGATCATCGATCGCATTCTTTGCATGGTCAAAAGGAATAGAACGCCGATTCAGTGGGTAGGGCCCAGCAGCAACGTAATTGAGGAATTCGATTTGTGCAGATTCGGATTCTCCCGCGGGAAAAGTCGGGTCCGTTTGGTCCAGCCACGTCTTGTTTTCGATCAGTCCAGCATCAAGGTAGATCACATCATTTGGTCGCGAGTTGGATTGAACCCATTGCATCGTGTTCCGCCAATCTTCGCCGCGGACGACCAAGGCAACCGGATAGGTGGGCAATCGACGAAATACGCCTTGCTTGGCTGGCACAACGATGATCAACGCGACGGATACGAGCGTCGGTACGATTTGCCACGTCCAGGATGGATTTGATTTGCCGCCTGGCTTCCGCGCGGCACGCTCTAGGGCAAGGTGCTTTATGGCAAGCTGAAGTGTGGCGACAGAGATTCCGCTCAGACAAGCAAACATTGGTAACACCGAGACGAAGTACCGGCGGTGCCAGACTGGGACCCAGTCCATCCACGAGACCCACCAATAGATGGTTGTCATCAGCACCGCGGTTGAGGCCATCGTCCATGCAGCAACCGTCAGTAAGCGGATTTGTCGGAATTGACGGTTTGCGGCAGCAATCACGACAGCGATCAACGTCACGATCAGCGGGGCGGCCCAGAGCCACCTCCAATCCCAGATGTCACTGATTTGTTGCCAGTTTGTTGCCGAGGCAAACGAGCGCCAGGCATTGCGTTGCTGCCAAGATTGGTTCAGCGTTACATTCCAGAGCGTTAGGGCCGCCAGCGATCCGCCAATCAAGATCATCGCATCCGACAGGTTGATTCTTGCGAGTGCGCGCGGCTCGCGGATCAGCCAACTGGCGATCAGGATTGCTGGTAGCAACATCAATCCAGCGGCGGTGGGTTGGCAGAGGATGGCGAGGATGATTGCCGCATTGAGACCGAGCCATTTCCCTGTTTGGTGATGTCGTGATCGCTCACCTAACAAGGAGAGAAAGAGAACCAGCGAGATGGAAGCGAGCAGCATCACCATCCCGTAGGGCCTTAGCTCGGTACCAAAAAAGAGAGAATTGGTCTCTGTGGCAATGAGCATGCCGGCAACTATGCCCGCGATTAAACTGCCGGTCCATCTTGCAATTCCGGCAGTCAATACAACTCCACTAAGTGCAACAGCGAAGACACTGCTCAATCGCAGTGCCAATTCGCTGTTACCGACCAGCTGTTTCCAGGCCCACATCCCAACAAAATAAAAGGGCGATTGATGTCCCAGTATTGCTCGGGGCGTAACGTCACCAAAGGCATCCCAGATCACCCAGGCGGTATGCAGTTCATCGACCCAGAAGCTTTCATAGCAGGATGGTACTCGGAGCATCACCGCGACGCCAAAGACCACGATGGAAGCAAGTGTGATCCCTTTCTTCGAGGCGGATGGGTGATCCATCAGACCGACTTGGGGATCGGGGATTCAGTGAGCGTGCGAATGATCTCGGAGGCCCGATCGATCTGACTGCGATTGACATCCAGGTGGGTCACGAACCGGATTGCTTGGGGCCCGACAGCTAAAGACAAAACGCCTTGCTCTTTACACATTGCGACCATCTCGGCAGCGGTTCCCCATGCCGGATCGATTTCGCAAATGATAATGTTGGTGTCGACACGCCCGCCACGGATCGACAGTGATGGAGAGGCTTCGCAGGCATCGGCCAACCGCTGAGCGTGATCGTGATCTTCGGGCAGTCGATCGCGATGATGTTGCATCGCGTGTAAGGCTCCGGCAGCGATGATCCCGGCTTGTCTCATTCCACCGCCGAACAATTTGCGGGCTCGCCTCACCTCGTAAAGAAAGTCCTCGGATCCGACGAGCGCCGAGCCGACGGGAGCTCCCAGGCCTTTGCTGTAACAGACGCTAACGGAGTCGAAAGGGGCGACTAAGTCTCTTTCGCTGATGCCCGTCGCGGCTGCTGCGTTCCAGAGTCGCGCCCCATCGAGGTGCCGTTTCAAGCCGTTTTCAGTCGCCCACTGACAGATGTCCTCGACGGCATCTTGCGGCTGAATTCGGCCTCCCCAGCGGTTATGTGTATTCTCGACACACAACAGTCGTGTGCGAACCATGTGTTCATTTTCTGGGCGGACGTTTCCCTCCAAATGCTCACGTCTCATGACACCATTTTCGGTGTGAATTGTGTGAGCGACCAAACCAGAGAGCTGCGCGAAGGCGGCCTGTTCGTAGTGATAGATGTGAGCTTCGGATTCACAGAGAAATTCGCTGCCGCGGTCGCAGTGAACACGAATGGCGACCTGATTGGTCATTGATCCACTGGGCATGAAGACGGCGGCTGGCATCCCGAGCAGATCTGCCGTGAATTCCTCCAGTCGCTGGACTGTCGGATCGATGTCAATCACGGCATCGCCGACCTCTGCGTCAGCGATCGCCCGCCTCATTTCGGGTGTAGGCTGCGTCACTGTGTCACTTCTCAGGTCAATCACATCGGTCATAACACTGCTCAAAAAAAGTTCGAGGGCCGAAAAATAGGAGGGCCAAAAAGGTCCAAGGGCCAAAAAAACGTTGTGCGAGGCCACTCGCTCGTGCGGCAATGGAGACGCAGGTCCCAGTCCTTCCTACTCAATATCGTCGTACCGGCTTATCATGACAACCGAACTGCCTCGTTCCTCATTCGATACTACGATGTCGCCCGAGATTTCTTCCCTAAAGATTGCTCGTGTGGACGCCCGCTCCGGTGCCACCGAGATCCTTGATCAACTTCGCGACAAATTGAGCCCGCGTGGTGATATTGTTTCCCCACGTGGACGCGCGCTGACTGAGGAGGTGTTTGGGGAGCCTCTCACACCGGTCCAGGTCGTACGGCAGATTTGTGACGACGTCGCCCAGCAAGGGTCAACTGCCCTGCTCCGTTACAACAATGCGCTTGACAAGGTTGACCTCGCAGCCGATCAGCTGATGGTGCCGCTCGAGGATCTGGCCCAAGCGCACGCCTCGGTCGATCCGGAACTGATTGCGTCGATCCGCCGGATTCGGGATAACATCGCTGAGTTTCAGCAGGCGATCTTGCACCGAGATGTGACGATCGAGCCGAAGCCCGGTGTCAGGCTGACGCAGCGTTACCAGCCGCTTCGGCGAGTTGGGGTTTGTGTACCTGGTGGTGCCGCAGCTTATCCATCGAGTGTGTTGATGACTGTCGTACCGGCCCAAGTGGCGGGCGTGAAGGAAATTGCGGTTGTCGCGCCTCCTACCGCGTTCGGAGCGTACAACCAGGAAATGTTAGCTACCTGTCATGAACTAGGTGTGCGGGAAGTTTATCGCGTCGGTGGTGCACAAGCCGTCGCAGCGCTGGCCTATGGATGCGATGAAATTGCCGCCGTTGATAAAATTGTCGGGCCGGGCAGTCTGTTTGTCGCCCTAGCCAAAAAGTATGTATTCGGGACAGTCGACATCGATTCCTTCGCCGGGCCGAGTGAAGTTATCGTGATCGCCGACCAAACCGCCCGCCCCGATTTTGTCGCTGTGGATCTGCTCTCCCAAGCAGAGCATTCACCCGGATCAGCGATCCTGATCACGTGGGATCAAGGATTGTTCGAGCAGGTGCAGGAGGAATTGGTCAAGCAATTAGCAACCTTGGAACGCAACGAGCTAACACTGGATAGCTTAGAAGCATTCGGCGCATTGATCTTGGTTCGGGACGAAGATCACGCCTGTGAATTGAGCGATCAATTTGCTCCAGAACATTTGCATATCGAAACCGCGAACCCTGGTGATCTGATCGCCAAAATGCGAAATAGCGGTGCAGCGTTCCTAGGGCACTATACACCGGTTGCGTTGGGAGATTACGCGGCCGGGCCAAGTCATGTTTTGCCAACCGGTGGGACGTGCAAGTGGGCGGCCGGTTTATCCAGCAACAGTTTTCTGCGAAGCGGCAGCGTGACGGAGTTTGATGAGGCAGCCATGAACCAAATCGCTGACGACGTTGTCCGTTTAGCAGAGAAAGAAGGATTAACCGCTCACGCCCGTAGCGTCTCAATTCGACGTTCCTAACGTCCGATAAGGACTCAAGCTGCGCTGCTGTCGATCCCCGGTCGAGTATTCGATTGGTCGCCTGACACTGGATTTTCCGCACGCAGGTGAATGTTTGCTGCTGGAATCCGCCGGTTTGCGACCGGAATCACCATCGAAATAAGTTTGCCCAGTCGGCTGTCGCTGCCACTCGAGAATCAATGAGCGAATCCTCCTTCCTTCGTCCAGCGCTTGGAAAAATGTTGCCGTATGCGCCGGGCGAACAACCGCCGCCTGGGAAGTACATCAAGCTCAATACAAACGAGAACCCCTACCCTCCTCCGTCGGCGGTGGTCGACGCAATTCGCTCAGCGGCTGGGGGTCCACTGAATCGTTATCCCGATCCGATGGCGACTGCGTTTCGTCGGGCGGCAGCGGAATCGCTCGGGTTACCGGGGCCGGAGTGGGTTCTGGCTGGCAACGGCAGCGACGAGATCCTGACAATTTTGGTGCGTGGTTTGGTGGGTGAAGGTCAGCGGTTGAGACTGCCCTACCCCAGCTACATTCTGTATCGCACCCTGGCTGACATTCAAGCAGCGAATTGGGAGCAGGTTAGGTTCGATGCCGAATGGCAACTTCCCGATGCCTTTGGGCAGTCAGATTCGGATCTGCGATTAGTTTTGCTCCCCAATCCCAATAGTCCGAGCGGGACGGTCGTGCCGCCGTCGCGAGTCAGTCAACTTGCTGATTCACTCGATTGCCCACTGGTTGTGGACGAAGCTTATGTCGATTTTGCGGAGCAGAATTGTTTGGAGCTTGTTCAGCAGAATGAGCGCGTGATGGTGACTCGTACGCTCAGCAAATCCTATGGTCTGGCTGGGGTGCGTTTTGGGTTCCTGGTGGCACAGCCCCATGTGATTTCCGAATTCGCAAAGATCAAAGACAGTTACAACTGCGACGCTCTTTCGATTGCTGCTGCGACCGCCGCGATGGGATGTGGAGAGTGGTTGCAGGAAACCTGCTCGAAGATGAACGCCACCCGTGAACGTTTGGCGGTTCGCCTGACGGATCTCGGTTTCGAAGCTACTCCCTCGCAAGCAAACTTTGTTTGGTGTACTCACCCCAGTGGCCAGCACGAAGCGATGTATGAGTATTTGCGGAATAATCAAATCCTGATTCGCTACATGCAATTCCCCTCCTGGGGTGATGGCCTGCGAATCTCCGTCGGCACCGATGAACAGGTGGATGCTTGCCTGTTAGTGTTAAATCGGTTTCTGGAACAAGTTTCATCCTCTAATTAGCGGGGAACGGCGGTGTTCCGGCCGCCCAAAGTGATGACGCGAACAGCAACCATAGAACGCAAAACGGGTGAAACCGAGATCGAACTGACGATCAATCTGGACGGCAACGGCCAGGGAGTTCGCAGCACAGGGATCGGGTTCTTGGATCACATGCTCGACCTTTTCGCCAAGCATGCCCTCATCGACTTGGACGTAAAGGCAATCGGAGATTTGCAAGTGGACGATCACCACACCTGTGAGGATGTGGGAATCTCGCTGGGGCAAGCAGTCGATCAAACGCTCAGTAATCGAGCCGGTATTCGTCGGTACGGGCATTTCACTTTACCAATGGATGAGTGCCTCGTCACTTCAGCTGTCGATATGGGAGGGCGTTACGCTTTTGAGTATCAATCGCCGATTGCTGCTGCGAAAATAGGTTCTTTCGACAGCGAACTGGTCGAACATTTTTGGCAGTCGTTTGCTGTCAACGCCCGCTGTAACCTACACGTACTGTTGCATCATGGCAGCAATGCTCATCACATTTCGGAGTGTGTCTTCAAGGCGACGGCCCGAGCGATCCGAATGGCAGTCGAAAATGATCCCCGATCGGACGCGGTTCCCAGCACCAAAGGTGTGCTGTAGTTCGAACTGCGAGCATCGTAAGAGACGAGCCGAACTACAGGGTTGACCTAGGATCTCGGCACCAATAGCCCGACCGATGCCAAACCGATCAGTGCGAACAAGACAGAGAAGAGCAAGAAGTTTGACAGCAGCGCGATCGAAGCCAGCAACAGGATTGCCATTACTGCCGCGATCCGTGGTGGCAGGGCCCAAAGCCCGAGGCCGGCGATCGTTTCGATCAGAACTACTTTGCGGCTGTACCACATGGCGATCGTCCGCAGTTGGTCTGGCTCGAAATAGCTTCGTAGCCATTGAAAGACCCAAAACTCACGGTCTTTAAAGTAGATGTCGGCAAAGACCTCACCTGACCAATATTCTGCGGTCCACTTTCCCGAAGCTCCTCCGAGAAGAATCAGCGAAATGATGAGTCGGCTTAGGAAGCTTGCACGTCGGAGCAGGCTTGCTTGATCGGGATCGTTCAAGTGGTTGACGAACCACATGGCCCACACACACGCCCACCACGCAGTCACGAAGGTCATGTCGTTGTAACTGGCTTGATGAATGCACAGCACCGTCATGCACAGCAGTGCCGTCAGCGAACAAATCCACTGTAGCCTGTGGCGGTCTGTGGCCAGATTCAATCCTACCGCGGCAACCGCCGTAACAAAGGCGACTCGGACCGTTATTGCCGACTGAAGCCAGGCGGGAAAAAATGGGTCGCTCAGTGGGATGGCATCATACATGCTGTTCGCAGCGACAAAGAAAGACCACTTCCAAATCAACGTTAGCAGGATACCGCCTTGAACAAGGCGATGACCGAAAAGCGTTCGATTGAGCTGATTGGTGGGGGTGAGCGTGGTCGTCAAGTTCGAGTCTGGTTTGCTGATACTGCTCATCGCGTGCCCGGATTTCCATCGAGACGATGCAATTCGAATCCGTACTCCTCAGCCGGTTCCGCATGGAAATGTGTTCGCAAGCTTTGACCGCGATAGGATGATTCGATCGTTAGCCAGCGATCCTCACCGTGGCGTAGATGCAAGTAGCGACCATCAGCGAAAGTGAAAATACGAGCGGGAAAGTGGTTCACCATCCTGCCATCCAAGGGGACCGTATCCGAGGGCGTGGAGGACACCTGATCCGCTTGGACTTTGTACCGGTTCGCGAAGTTGTACATTGCCGGTATCGGAAACTGCATGGCCCAAACAGTGAACGACGACGTTCGTAGATGGAAGCGGTGCAAAGTGGCCGATGCAATCGCGGGCACAATGGGCATCAGTAGCAACCAAATGGCGATCGTGACGATCAGCGTCACGATCATTAGCATCCCGTAGTCCCTTTCCTGCCTCACCTAACAACTCATGTGTTGGAGTCTCTCCGAATCAGGTGGCGAGACTACATCGAATCGAGTATCCGTAGCAGCGTCTCGCGAACCTGTTGCGGATTCGCATTGGGATTTTTCTTTTTGGCCTGTCCGATCAGGGATCCGATCGCCTGCTTTTTACCACCTTGGTAGTCTTCGACGACCGAAGGATTCGTTTGTAGCAGTTCTTGGCATAGCGACTCAAGTTCATTGCCGTCGACCGACACGATGCCTAAGGCTTCGATTGCCTCTTCCACGGTGCAATCCTTATCTAGCAAATGTGCAAAGACATCTCTCGCTCGAGTGTTGTCAAGGCTGCCTGCGGAGACTTGCTTGAGGAGTTCGCCCAGTTTTTCGGCTGAGATTGGGAAATCGCTGACGGAGCATTGGCGGTCATTCATGGTCCGCAGGACGTCTTGCTGAATCCAACTGCTGGATCGTTTGCCATCTCCTGAATTGTTCGCTACGACTTCGTAGTAATCGATCAATTCACGGCCCTGATTGACGATCACATTTGCATCGTAAGGCTTGATGTCGTACTGGCCCTGCAATCTGGTGCGGATGGCAGCGGGCATTTCTCCCAAGCCATTTCGTGCCTGGTCGATGCGTTCAACCGGAACGCGAATCGGCAGTAAATCTGGATCGGGGAAATATCGGTAGTCGGCCGACTCTTCTTTTTCTCGTTGCTTGAACGTGCGCTCTTTCGAATCGTCCCAGCCAAAAGTCCGCTTGGGCATATCTTGGATGGTTTTTCCCGTTTCTTCCCATTCGTCATATTGCCGATCGACCTCGTAATCGATGGCCCGTTCGACTGCTCGAAAACTATTCATGTTCTTGATTTCGACGATCGGTGTCGCGACTTTTTTGCCATCAACATCGATATGCAAGTTCACGTTGGCGTCGACGCGGAGACTGCCCTCCTGCATTTCACAGTCGGAGATTCCGAGGTGTGTCATGCGCAGTTTAAGTTCCGTCAAATAGAGCTTCGCTTCGGTCGACGATCGCATGTCAGGTTGGCTGACGATTTCCAGCAGAGGCGTTCCGCAGCGATTGAGATCGATCCGCGATTCACTGCGGCCGGTTGCCTCATCGTGCATGCTCTTGCCGGCATCTTCTTCTAAGTGGGCACGGAGTATGTCGATGCGGCGAGTCTGTTCTGGGGCATCTGGATTGTCGATCTCGATGAAGCCATCCGCGCAAATCGGCAAGTCAAATTGACTGATTTGGTAGCCCTTTGGCAGGTCGGGATAAAAGTATTGCTTGCGATCCCATTTGGTCAGCGGCGGGATGGAGCAATCAAGTGCCAAGCCGGCTCGGATTGCTAAATCGATTGCGGCTTCGTTCATGACCGGCAGTGCCCCAGGCAAGCCGAGGCAAACCGGACAGACTTGTGTGTTAGCCGGAGCACCAAATTGCGTGCTGCAACCACAAAATAACTTCGTGTTCGTCTTTAACTGAACGTGAACTTCTAGACCTATGATGGTTTCGGTGGGGTAACCGTCGATCGACATTGGAACTCGCAGCAGGGGTCGTTGGGCCGAAAGGACAGAGCGACTGAAATCAGAGGTTTACAGATTTGGTCGTCGTTGATGATGATCGGTTGTCGTTTGGTACGCCGCGCCGGCGAAAAGTAATCTCGTTTCTTGCAGCGCGGGAGCTTGCAATTGGATGGCCAAGGGTAGGCCTTCGGAGTTCAGGCCCGCGGGGAGCGAAATGGCTGGAATCCCTGCCAAGTTCGCGCCGACGGTGAACAGGTCACACAAGTACATTTGGATCGGGTCATCTACTTTCTCACCCAGGGGAAACGCAGGCGTTGGCGAGACTGGCCCAAGCAACAAGTCGGCTTGTGTAAAGGCCGTGTCGTAGTCCCCTTTGATCAGTCGCCGCGCCTTCAACGCTTGATTGTAATACTGATCAGCGTAACCTTCACTCAATGCATACGTGCCGACCATAATTCGTCGTTTGACTTCTGCGCCGAAACCCTCGCCTCGGCTTTGGCAGTAGGTAGCGTGGAGCGGTCCCAGTTGCTCAACTTGGGCAGGGTCGATTTCCGTCGCACGGTGTCCGTAGTGGGCTCCATCGTAACGCGATAAGTTGCTGCTCGCTTCGGAGGGAGCAATGACGTAATAAGTGGGAACCCAGTACTCACTGTGCGGTAGGTTAACGTCGACTAGTTCCGCGCCAGCTGACTTGAAAACTTGCATTGCGTCGAGAACCGCGGTGCGGACTTGGTCATCGATACCGTCGGTGTCGAGAGCGTCGCGGAGTACACCAATTCGCAAGCCTCTTAGATCACTCGTTTGCAGGGCGCTGGTGTAATCGGGGACCTCGCGGTCGAGTGAGGTTGAGTCACGTGGTTCGAAACCGGAGATGGCTTGCAGCAACAGTGCCACATCGGGCACCGACCACCCGATCGGACCAATCTGGTCCAAGCTACTTGCGAAAGCGATTAGGCCGTAACGGCTGACTCGACCGTATGTCGGTTTCAGTCCCGTAACACCACAGAATCCAGATGGTTGTCGAATCGAGCCACCGGTATCGCTGCCGAGGGATAAGGGGACATTGCCTGCGGCAACGCACGCCACCGCGCCACCGCTGCTGCCGCCCGGTGTGCGAGAGGTGTCCCAGGGATTACGCGTCACTCCGAAAGCACTCGTCTCGGTACTTGCGCCCATCGCAAACTCATCCATGTTCGTCTTGCCAACGATCACGGCATCAGCTTGACGCAACTTTTCGATCACCGTCGCATCATAGGGCGGCCGGAAGTGACGGAGCATATTGGACGAGCAGGTCGTGGGCATGTCTCGCGTGCACAAGACGTCCTTGGCCGCTACGGGAACTCCCGCGAGCGGTCCCAGCGGTTCTCCTGCGCGGCGTTTCTTGTCGATCGCCTCGGCAGTCGCTAACGCTCCATCGCGATCGACATGGGTGAATGCATTGATCGAAGATTCGGAAGACTCGATGCTTTCGAAAACTTTTTTGGTGACGTCGACAGCGGAGGCTTCTCCGGTGGACTGTAGACGCAGAATCTCCAAGGCGGAATCGAGCATGATCAGTCAGTCGAGTGAAAAGTACTTCTTCACGGAAAAACCGCCGATTATCGGGCAAACTGCCGGTCGGGGGTAGGGTGCAGGAAGGGTAGTGGGAAAAGTCGTCAGAGCAGACTTCAGTGCCTTTCCACCGGCAACGCAATCGTCGACACGCAGCCTGCCGGCCCGCCAGCAATCGTGATCTCTCCTTCGTGCAACTTTGCGATCCGGAAAGCACGGCACAAGCCGAGACCGAGTCCCCTGCCCGCTTCGCGACCGCTGAAGTAGGGGTCAAACGCGTGATTTCGAGCCAAATCGGATAACCCTGGACCGCTATCGGCCACATGGATCATAGCCTGGTCGTTTTCACTTACGAGCGAGAGCACGATGGTGCCTTGGCAACCAACTGCATCAACTGCGTTTCGAAGCAGAGCGCGGACCGCCTCACCAATCATTTGTGGATCGACTTTCGCTGCAATTTCACCCTGAGGCGTGCTAAGCTCCAAGCGAATCGCTTGCCGTCCCAATTCTTCCTCGAATGATCCGGCGACAGACCGAAGAATTTCAAGCAGTTTGCACTCTTCGACCGACTCCGGTGGCGGGTTCGCGAAGAACATCAAATCAGCAATCATCTCGTGGGCGCGATACACCTGGTCCACGATTCGTTGCAGCGTCGCAGTGCGGGCTCCATCGGTTTCGCCACGCTGCAATTGCTGCGCCCGGGTGGAAATATTGGCCAATGGATTGTTGATTTCGTGGCTCAACCCGTAGGCGAGTTGTTTCAATGCAGCTAGCTTGCTTTGGTGAAGTTCTTCATCGAACGACTGTTCCAGCGTGCGGTGGCGTTCTGCAAGTCTTGCTAATTGCTGCAGTAGGCAACCGCGATTGGTTTCCTCGCTCGTCTGCTTGGTCAAGTCGGCACGCTCGGCGTTGATGACCGGCCACTCGATTCGCCATGATTGGGGCACTGGTGGACCGGTGACTTGCAGCCACAGATCTGCTTTGTCGAGCCACTGCTCAAGGGGAAGCGTACGGAAATAGTCGCTTAATTCTCGCCACCGAGTTTGGAGTTCCGGTGTCAGTTCGGGGGCCCCCAGGAAGGCGTCGCCATGGGCGAAACTTTCGCAGGCATGCTGAATCAACCAGTCAGCTAAGTCGGAGAAGGACCCGTCGCTGCCAGGCCAATTGAGCGAAGCAAACAGCATCAACGGTGGATCCGTTTGCAATGCTTGCAGCACTTGCCGATGGGTTGATTGGTCAACCGGAACACTCCGCGCATGGGCAACCAGTAGCTCGCCTAGGACCTCACCGATCTCCGTGCTGCGGGGCAACCACCAGCGGTCGGAACCGAAGCGAAGGCAGGGTAGCAACCCCATCGTGCTGGTCCTTATTGGGAGTTTGCCGTTACCAATATCCAAACGTGACGCCGCATCCCGAGTCCTCGAGGACTCGGGTTGAGAAGTGTATGGATCGATTGGAGCCTCCTGGCCACTCATCTCAGCCAACCACGCCGCGTTCAATCTCCAGTAGATCGCAGGCTCGGCTCACCAACTCCTCGATCGCAAAAGGTTTTTGCATGAAGTCGTCTGCTCCCGCAGCCTTCAACGCATCTACCTTGCTATGCTCGACCATCCCCGAAATACAGAGGATTTTGACCATATCCATCGAGGGGTCGTTGCGAACACGTTGGCAAACCTCTTTTCCGTTGATGTCTGGCAACATAACGTCCAGAATCACGAGGTCCGGCCGGAATTCTTTGACACCCATTCCCGCATCAAAACCATTATTGGCTGTGCGGATGTCAAATCGCCCATCACGGTCGAAACCGTCCTTGATTAAATCGACCAAATCTTGGTCGTCATCAACGATGAGCAATTTTTTCTTACCACTTTCGAGGGCGTCAGTAGGAATGCCGTTTTCCTTCATGAACAAAAACAATTGTTCACGTGGAATGCGGCGAAACTTACTTCCGGGAACCCGAAATCCCTTCAGAGATCCGTTGTCAAAACAACGAATAATTGTCTGCTGGCTAACTTTGCAAATTTTTGCCGCTTCACCAGTTGTAAAGACCGTTTTCGTGGTCATGTCAGAAACCATCCTCCCTGCATGACGAGCTGTTTCCGAATGTCTGGATGCTCTTCTTGGCCGTGCGAAGCCGATCGGCATCCGAACCACGATCAAAAGTAGCGTTGGCGGTGAAAGAGCCAATCAATCGACTCCTCTTTCCAGTCAAGCGACCGCGACGCTCTGGCCTACGCAGTCCACTCAACCGTTCACCATGAGACTTATTTAGCAAACCTCGCCTTTCAACGCACTAGCACATTTCAGCGCTAGTTTGCGTGGAAAACGCAAGTGACAAGAAACTCCGAGACTCTCTGGTTTGCCAAGCTTGCCTCAACCGCGAATTCTATCGAATCGCACCGCTCGGTCAAGATGGATTGCGTCGCGAAGTCGTCGGTTTGGTTGGGGCCGGTTTGATTGGGGATAGTTCGCCCCGACATCACAATCGCTATTTCTTTGACTCAAGATGCGCTAAGACTAACGCCAGATCGGCGGGAGTGATTCCACTGATCCGTTTGGCTTGATCGAGATTCAGCGGCTTGATTTTTGACAGTTTTTCCTTCGCTTCATTCCGTAATGGTCCGATGCGGTGATAGTCAAAAGCCGTCGGGATGGTCTTGCTGGCCAGTCGGTTCTGGCGTTCCACCTCGGCGTGTTGCCGGTTGATATAGCCTTCGTATTTGATGTCGAACAAGGACTGTTCTGCCGCCTGTTGTCCGATCTGTGCCAGATCTGGGATGTGTTGGCACATTTGCTTCCAATCGACTTCGGGACGTCGCAAATAGACATTTCCGGCTACATTTTCGACTCGGGCGGCGGCCAGAATCTTGTTAGCTCGATCGATTTGATTCAGTTTTTCGGCGAATCGTGTGCGGCGTTCGTCATCAATCAAGCCAAGCTCATCGGCTTGGGGCGTCAAGCGTCGATCAGCGTTGTCCTGTCGTAGCAGCAAGCGAAATTCAGCTCGGCTGGTGAACATGCGATACGGTTCATCGGTCCCCGCAGTCACCAGGTCGTCCACCAAGACGCCGATGTAGGCTTGGTCTCGCGTCGGCACCCAGGGTGATTGACCGGCCAAACTGCGGGCCGCGTTCAATCCGGCGATCAGCCCCTGTCCAGCAGCTTCTTCGTATCCCGTGGTGCCGTTGATCTGACCGGCCAAGAAAAGTCCTTGGACGGCCTTGCTCTCTAGGTGTGGCCACAATTGTGTCGGTGGACAAAAGTCATATTCGACGGCGTATCCATAACGCATGATCGATGCATTCTCGAGCCCGGCGATCATTTGGAACATCCGATCCTGCACGTCGCGTGGCAGGCTCGTGGAAATTCCATTGACGTAGATTTCCTCGGTTTGTCGCCCTTCCGGTTCCAAGAAGAGTTGGTGGCTGGCCTTGTCAGCAAACCGCACCACTTTGTCTTCGATGCTGGGACAATATCTGGGACCGCGGGTGTTGATTTGTCCGCTGTACATCGGTGCGCGATCGAGATTCTCTCGAATCAAATCGTGGACTTTTTGATTGGTGTGTGTGATGTAACACGGCACTTGGGGTGCGGTGATTTGATCAGACAAGAATGAAAAGGGCTGTGGTGTTGGGTCACCGGGCTGCTCTTCTACTTTGCTAAAATCGATCGTGCGGGCGTTCAGCCGCGGTGGGGTCCCGGTTTTGAAGCGATCAACTTCGAAACCAAGTCGATCGAGGGCACCGCTAATGCCTCCCGTAGTGCCCTCCCCTGCCCTGCCCCCGGCGGTCTTCGCTTCACCGGTATGCATGATTGCTTGCAAAAAAGTACCGGTGGTCAAGATGACGGTATCGGCGAGATAACAGGCATCACCGCGAACCCTCACACCCCGGATCCGCACGTTCGATCCTGTTTCTTCGGTGATGAGGTCGACCACCGTTTCCTGACGCAAATCAAGATTGGCTTGTTGTTCGATCTGGTGCTTGATGTGCTGCTGGTAGGCTTTTTTATCCGCCTGCGCCCGTGGGCTGTGCATCGCAGGCCCTTTGCGGCGATTGAGCAGGCGGAATTGAATCCCAGTGGCATCAATGGCTTGACCCATCAAGCCGCCAAGCGCGTCGACTTCACGAACGATTTGTCCTTTTGCGACACCTCCAATCGCCGGATTGCAGGACATCTGCCCGACTGTATCCAGGTTGGTGGTCAGCAACGCAGTGCGGGCGCCCAGTCTCGCGGCGGCGGCAGCGGCTTCGGTCCCAGCATGCCCAGCGCCAATCACGATAACGTCGTATAGGTAGCGGATTTCCATCATGTCGGTTATTGCGGCCAAAACGGAAAAAAGGACGGGCCAGAGGATTTACAAGCTGTCAGATTAGTCGAGCGTTTGATTTGCTCAAGATGCCATCCGCATCGGTCGAAGGCGAGTAGGTGGGAGTCGTTCCCGTTACATTTCATCCTTCGGCGAGGTGGTCGATTTATGCATATGGGCAACCCGGCGATGCATTTGGGCACCTCGGCGATGCGCTGGGGCACTCGAGCGGCCTTCTTGGCAGCGGCAGGATTAATGACTGTCGCCCCCACTGCCATGCTGATGGACAAAGCGGCGGCTGTCGAGGTGACCAGCAGTTTCACGCCGCCTCTACCGCAGCCCAATGGAGCACCACCGGTTGAGACACCGCCGCAGGTGAAAGGCGATGCCCCCAGCAAAGATTGCTTCATTCTGGGGTCGAAGACGTTTTCCATTCCTTACACCGTGACGTCAGGCGGATCCCAGCCTGCAGAGGTGCAGGTCTTTGTCAAACGCGGACGTTCGCAAGACTGGAGTTTGTTAGAACGCAAACGGCCCGATGTCGCCACCCAGCAGTTTCGCTTCACTGCCCAAGAAGATGGTGAGTATTGGTTCGCGACACGGACCATCGATAGCGGTGGTCAACAGCATCCCAGCGGCGTGATCGAGCCCCAGCTGAAGGTTTATGTGGATACCACCAAGCCACAAGTCGGCTTGCGGGTCGACGCGCAGGCGAGTGGAAAAGTCGTCGCTAAACTCGCGATCCTTGACGCCACCCCGCTGAAAAACATCCAGCTTCGCTATGCGACTGATTCCGTTGCGGTTTGGAAGCAGGTCGATCTGCGGCAATTGCCAGCAGATGGGAATGTGCAGATTCAACCTGATGACGCTTGGAAGCAGATTTCCGTCCAGTGCATTGTGACCGATACACCAGGCAACCAAGGTGTGATCCAACAGCTGGTGAAACGCCCGCGTTTGGCTGCGCAGGAAACACACCGGTATGCCTCCGCAACCGACCAGGATGCGGCGAATCATGCGGTAGCCGCGAATCGTGATGGGGGAACCGGTTTACAAATTCAGGCGGCACCCTACCGAAACAGTCCCTACCGTGGCGATGCTGTGAACCAGTTGCGCTCAGGTTCTGGCTCCAATCCAAACCTAGGCTCCAATCCAAACCTAGCTTCTAATCCCGTCATTCAACTCGATCGTAACCTCCGACCGCCGCCACCACCGAGCGTTTCAACCGCCTATGGTACTGCCGCTGTTCCGAATCTTGCGAACGACCAGGGTGTCTCGAACAGCCAGGGCCTGTCCAACAATCTGGGAATGCCGTCGTCTGCTTCCGCCCGACCGGTAAGCACCAGTGCTGGCATTGCTGGGCCGCCAACCCTTGGCGGTTTTCCTTTTCCGACAACTCAGTCTTCGCCTGAAGTGACTGCGATTCCACCTGCTGGCATCGCACCGAGCCAGCCCGCTGCTACCCCCGCGAACCGTACGTTTGCCAATCAGTTCGCGTTACCTCAAACCGAGCCGGTGAACCCCGCAGATCTACCGTTGAAGCCGCAGCGTGTAGAGGAAATCGCTCCGCCTTTGGGAGTCGCTGAAACCGATTCAAACGATTTTAGTTTTCAAGGTCCGCAGCAAAGTGGTCGCGACAATGGTGCGTCAGCCAAAACACCGACGCCACCGCGGACGGCAGCAGAGGCGATGCGTCCGCTACAGGATTCCTCCGCGATTGATTCAAGCGGCGGGGAGTCATCGAGGGAACTCGTTCCGACTCCCAATGCTGACACAGCCGCTGCCGGCACTGGTTCCAAGCCGGAGAATTCTGGGCTGGGGCGTGGCAGTCGTCCCCAGACGGATGACCGGTTTCGTGCCAACCGAATGGAACCGACTCAAGATCAACTTGAATCGGCCATGCAGCGATCGCCAACACGCTACAGCGACAGCTTTCGATTCAGTCTCGAATATGAACTCGAAGCAGTAGGAAGTTTGGGTGTCGACGCGATCGAACTCTATGGAACTGTCGATTCCGGGAAGACTTGGAATCTATGGGGACGCGACCCCGATCGAGTGAGTCCGTTTGATATTGAAACCAAGGAAGAAGGGGCATTTGGTTTCCGAATCGTCGTCGTGGGTCAGAATGGCTTGGCCAGTCCAAGGCCACTCTCCGGTGAAAGCCCCGACATTGTCGTCGTGGTGGACACAACGCCGCCCGCAGTGCGAATCACCGGCGCGGAATATGGTGAAGGTAATCGAGTCGGCGCTCTCGTTATTCGCTACGAGTGTAGCGACGAGCATCTGTTAAAACGGCCTGTGGCTTTATCGTTTAGTGACAGCGCCCAAGGTCCTTGGACAACGATCGCCGCAGGGCTGCAAAATGACGGTGACTACGTCTGGCCAGCCGATCCGCAATTGCCTCGCAAGCTTTATCTAAGAGTCGATGTGACTGATGAGGCAGGAAATGTCGGGACCTACGTGCTACAGGAAGCAATCGATGCTCAAGGTCTGGCGCCCAGAGCTCGAATTCGCGGGTTTCAGTCACTCTCTGGCGATGCTCAAACTCCCGTGGAGGGGCAGACAGCCAAGCGGTCCTGGTCATCGTTTCAGTAGTGATTCCTTCGTACTCCTGATTCCTCCGAGTGACGCTCAGCAATGTCGTTGCCCGGGATCATTCGTTCGAGGCTTGTGAGTCGCTGAGGCTGGGTGCCGGCATGCTGACGCTGGGTGCCGGCATGCTGACGCTGGGAGCCGACATGCTGAGGCTGGGTGCCGACATTGTCTGCATCGCTGTTCGGGCAACGCCTGGCAAGTCCTGGACGTGAGTGCTGATCCAGCGTGATCTTGAGGTTTCAGCAACGGATCTGAATCGCTCGTCGCTCCGTTCACGACGACTCTGTGGTATTGTGATCGCTATGACCTACTCTCATGCTTTTGAATGGCTCGCAGGGGCACATTCCGACCTGCCTGATGTGATTGCTCTGTTCGGGAGCGATGCGACGCTGCGTAGTTGGAGTCTCCAATCGCTGATCGGCGATGGAGATATTACTGCGTTAGATGGCGAGACGACGACTTGGTCTGATGTGCGAGATGATTTGGCGACCGCCTCTCTTTTCGACATGGGCAGCAAGCGTACGATTGTCATTCGATCGGCCGATGCGTTCTTGAAAGAGCATCGCTCGGAAATCGAGAAGTACATCACAAAACCGGGCAAAGCGTGCCGATTTGTGTTGGAGCTCGACACGTTAACCACTTCCACACGCGTCTATAAGGCACTGCTCAAGGAACACCTGCTGATTGGCTGCAGTAGTGCGGTCGATAACAAAGCGGGTGTCACCGCGGCCTCTCGCCGCAAGTTTCTAAGCGGATATGTTGCTAAACGCCATCAAGTAACGCTACCTGGTGCCGCAGTCGATGCCTTAATCGAAATTCTCGGTGAGGAGATCGGAATGCTGGATACCGAGGTCGCCAAGCTTTCACTCTATTTAGATCAGGGTGAAAAGAAGATTGACGAAGCATTGGTGCGCGAGGTGGCGGCTGGCTGGAAGGGCAAAACAGTTTGGGAAATCAACGATGCAATCGCCGAGGGCAACGCCGCCGAGGCATTGCGTCAATTAGACAAGTTGATGAGTGGTGGTCAACGTCCGATCGCACTGTTTCCGCAGATGGCTTGGGCATTGCGGCAATTGGGATTGGCGACTGCAGTCGTGTTGCATCGTGAGCAGCGAGATGGCCGGACTCCGAGTCTCCCTGAGGCGTTTGCGGCCGCCCAGGTAAAAGGCAATCGAAAACGAGCTGAGAGTCAGTTGAAAGTGTTGGGAAGAGGGCGAGGTAAGAAATTGCTGCCGTGGTTATTGGATGCGGACCTGAAACTAAAAGGCTCGCACAGCCAAGATCCACGAGATCGATTCTTGTTGGAGCACTTGGTCGTCAAGCTGGCCAAGAACGCCTGACATTTCTCTCGTGCCCGGGTTTCCGCTGTGGCAGAACGCACCCCGCGTTCGGTGAGCTGAACCTGCTGAACCAACACCAAGCCGCGAGGGGAAACTGGTGTTGCCGAGGGGAGACTGGTGTGGAGGAGGCATCGGTCGCACAGGTTGCTCGCCATTCTTGCAGCCGTTGTCTACCTGCATTTGTTTTCTACATTCGATCGCTTGTGCCTTTAGTCAGTGCCATAAAGGCTGATTCCAAATCGAGTTCCTCTTCGCTGAAGCTGCGGAGGTCGATCCCCTGTTCGATCAGCCACCTGGGGAGATCACTGAATTGTTCGACCTCGGGTTTCAGCACCACGCGAACGGCATCGTCACCGAGTTCGCAGCCTTGCACTTTTTCGTGACTGCTGAGCAGCTTCATTAGGTCTTCCATGCGATCACGGGCAGCTGGTTGAATCAGCAGGACGGTGTGTTGTCGAACCATCCGGATGACTTCGGCTTTGGTTGCGTTCTGCTTGAGTTCGCCTTTGTCAATAATGCCCACCTTGTTGCAGACATCTGCCAATTCGGGAAGGATGTGACTGCTGACGATGATGGTTTTGCCCATCTCTCCGAGCTTGCGGAGCAAGTTGCGCATCTCGATTCGTGCGCGGGGGTCGAGTCCAGACAGCGGTTCGTCGAGCAGCAGGACTTGCGGGTCGTGAAGCAGTGTTCTCGCCAATCCCAGGCGTTGCGTCTGGCCGCGGGAAAGCGTGTTGGCAAATGCGTCCCGTTTGAAATCGAGATCGACCACATCCAGCATCTCGTTGACTCGCTGTTGCCGCTTGGTTCCGTTAATTCGATAGGAGGCGGCAAAGAATTCAAGGTACTCGACGACGGTCATGTCGTCGTACACGCCAAAGAAGTCGGGCATGTAGCCAACCAAGCGGCGGATCTCTTTGGGGGCTGTATGGACGCTGTGATCGCAAACGTATGCTTCACCCCAAGTCGGTTCCAGCAACGTCGCGATGATTCGCATTGTTGTTGTTTTTCCCGCCCCGTTGGGTCCAATGAATCCGAATAGATCCCCCGGTTCTAAATCGAGATCAATGCCCTTGATGGCAAACGCATCGCCATATTTCTTGGTGAGGTCGACAGTCTTAATCACGATTTTGGCTGCGTTATTGAGGTGAAGACAAGGATAAGGACGAGGGCAAAAGCAAACCGTTAATTCGTTTCGGTATCGAGCACCGGAAGGACCACGCGAATCAAGCTCAATCGCTCGCCTTGGGGAGCATGGAATTCTTCTTCGTCCGTATCATCAATCTGAAAGTTGGTAAGCGGTTTTTGGACCCGACCTAGCAGGATGCACCGATCACCGGCGAGCACGTGCGTGAAGTCCAAGAAGCCGAGTGGGCCGTGATTCAACGAAGTGTAACGCTCACCGCCGACCGCAGAGTGAAACATCAGCATCTCCGCGATGCGACTGGTCGAGGTTGTGTTGGTTGGGTCCCAAGCTTCAGATTCAGACGCACTTTCCAAAGCACGCTGCCGAGTCAACTGCCAGCGAAAGTTCTTCTGCCTAAGTGAATCGACCGAGTCAATCCGGCCTCCCGCAGGGAATCGTGTTGGCAGTATGTAAGCCCAGTTGCGATAAATCAGCATCCCATCCAGCAAATCGAAGGGCAGCGGATTGACGAGTTCACCCTGCAGTAGTTCGCTACCCGGTCGGTGCTCCAATGATGTCTCGATTAGCTGAGGGCGGAAGCGACAGCGAGTGCTCAGGCCTTTGCTGCTTCGTGAGGCTAATGGCATCTCGCGTAACACCGTTTCTAGCGTAGGATTGGCTGAGGTGCCTTCGTTGAAATCCAATGAATAAACGGGTAGCCGACTGTCCTCGACGGCGATCTGAATGCCCCCAAACGGCGCGCCAGGATACCCGAACGGTACGCTCAAGATTTCCTCTACGTTGTCGGTGAGCGACATCAGCGTGGGTGTCGGATCGACTTGAACGTCAAATCGTGATGCTTCCTGTGAGTAGAGATAACTTGCCGAAAAACCGCGGCCAATTCCCTGCACCGAATCAATGTCAAAAATCTCTATCCGATTGCATCGCACGGTGTCATTCACCGCTGTGGTTTCGGTCGCTGTGGTTTTGGATTTGATCGGGCGAGCTTGGAGAATCAGCATCGTTGACAATCCAATCGTGACAATCGGAAAGCTGAGCCAGCCGAGCAGCGGTCGCCCTAAAACACGATTGATCAGCAAGTAATCGAGTGGCCCGATGATGGCAATCAAGGCCATTACAATCAGTGAGACAAACGAAAAACCGAGATTGCGTTGGATCTGAAACTGGTCGAGCGTGGATCGAAGTTGCCCAGCCAAATCATCGAAGGCGGTCGCCCTCGTTTTTCGGCTCACCGTTTCTTGCTCCGTTTGCAGGGTGGAACCTGTGAGACGGACGATCATTTCCAAACGATTGGGCCACTTGGCGAAAATGTCCGATTCTAGATCAGCAGCCACGGTGGTGATTCGACCAAAGCCGACGTTGTACTCGACCGCGACCGGGAGACTGACACGACGCGTCGTGCGTCCCATCAGCAACACGCGTCCTTTGTTGCTTGGTAGCTGAAGTCCGCGGAATGGTTCCAAACGAGACTGAGACGACATGAACGTTTCGAAAGCCGAAGGATCGATGCTCGTAGTAACCAACTCTTGCAGTGGCAATAGATCCTTTAGCCAAGGTGCAACGCTCAGTAATTCAGACGCTGACTCACCGAGAGTGAGGAACAACCGCCCGCCTTCGGTGATCCAAGTGCTGATGGCTTGCTGCTGATTGGGCTGTAATTGTCGTAACAGTTCGATGCCAGATCCCCCGATCATCATTAGATCGACACCGTCGTATCCCAGCACCGAATCAGGTAACCGCTGAGGGTCCTTGGGCATTGAAACTGCGAGAACCGCATCACGGCCGAGGATTTCGTTGTAGCCGATTTGGTCGACGCCCAGCGGGTCACCTAAGACAACGATCCACGGCGTTTCTAACGGGATCATTGCCGGGCCCCGCGATGGTGAACCGATCGTTGGGAATCGGGTCGAGGCGACAATGTCGTCACCAAGACGCAACATTAACGGGGCCGCTTCACTGCCGGGAATGACATAGCCCCATTGGCTGAGCGGATCCGATTTTCCATACCGAACTTCAACGCCATCACCATCTCGCGTCTCAATCGAGTCAAACGCCGTTTCGGACGATTGAATGGCTGTCCAATGACCGACTCGGTAGTGTCCCTCGATACCGGCTTGTAGTTCCGCTGCCAGCGCTTCGTTCGTCGCGCAAACCCAATGAAGGGAGGCCAACAGGACGATCGCGATCAATGGGTGAAAGCCGAAAGGTGATTGCTTGTTCATGGCGGTGCGGTCCCAGTTCATTGCGATCGGCTAGGGTTTTTCCGAGTCGGGGCACTCGCAAACCAAGCGACTGCAGCCGGGGCACCCACGACCGTATTTGGCTTGCAATGCGGCATTGAGATCGACCTCTGCCACGTTAGCGATCGTTGCCAACCAAGCGATGACGTCCGCAAATTCCTCCGCCAAGTTTTGGTGGTCGTTCCCGCGAAGGGCCGAGGCAAGTTCCCCGACCTCTTCCATTAACCACATGAAGGTGCCGTCGACCCCTCTGGCAGCATCTTTCTCAAAATACATGTGACGAATATGCCGCTGAAGGTCGGCAATTGACAGTTCGTCGGCCGAGGAGTCTTCGGCAGCGGAATCAGTGATGGGCATCTGGAATCGCCATTTTCCGGGCGGAAAGGCTGGTTGGGGGAGTTTGGTGGACGATTCCCGGCGGCGGTTGGACCGCATGCTTGCGGTCAATTCGACGTGTTTGGGGACGATCCGTTGGTGGAGTCGTGGGCGGTCCAGCAAAGTTTACTTGGCTGCCCAGCGGCCGTTGAGCAGAATATCCCGCTGCGCGCTCGCGTCATAGTCAACTACAGTGTTGGGCAGACTTTGGTTCCGCTTGATCCCCTCGCTCGATAACAATTTCTTGACCGAATCGCAGACGAATGCAGGAGATTCCAACACGGACCCGCGGTCCGGTAGCGAGACGGTGCCTGCGGTGGCCTCCGAAAGCGGCCGCAAAAATCGTGATTCTGGAGCCCGCGATGCTCCTGCCCCGGGGGCGAAGACTCCCCCGGCCGCGAAAACAGGCGGATTTCATAATTATCCCTTTTATTCGCCGAGATTTTGGCATGGCATGCGCCCCCTGACTTGGTGGCGTCTTTTGCGGGAGGGACGATTCCGGTTTGGTCTCAGCCGTCTACCGATGGTGATCAGTGTTTCGATTGCCACTCCCACCAATGCGTTTCTCTCGCTGCTGCAGTCAGCCCTTTTTGGTCGGAAAATCGCCTCTGCGGAGCTGCATGGCCCCCCGGTCTTCATTGTCGGACATTGGCGCAGTGGAACGACGTTGTTGCACGAATTAATGGTCAAAGACGAGCGTTACAGCAGCCCATCAACCTTTCAGTGCTTCGCCCCCGAGCATTTCCTGGTCACCGAGTGGTTCTTTCGCCGTTTTGCATCCTGGTTGCTGCCGGGAAAGCGACCCATGGACAACATGGATGCTGGCTGGGATCGGCCTCAGGAAGACGAATTCGCGCTGTTGACGATGGGGCAGCCGTCCCCCTATCGCCGAATTGCGTTTCCCAATAATCCACCCGTTGATATGGATTACTTGGATTTCGAGGGGCTTTCCAAGGAAGACATCTCGGATTGGCTTGAAGCTCTGAAACGGTTTTTAATTACTGTCAGTACCGCGACGGGACGCCCACTGATTATCAAGAGTCCGACCCACACCGGACGAATTGCTTACCTGGCGAAAGAGTTTCCGGATGCTAAATTCATCCACATTGCTCGAGACCCTAGAAGCCTGTTCCCCTCCACTTGCCGTTTGTGGCGTGGATTGGATGAGGTCCAAGCCTTGCAGAAACCTCAGCACGATCAGTTAGACTCCTACGTCGTGCGATGCATGCAACGAATGTACGCTGCATTTCATCAACAACGCGAAACGATCGACCCTTCCCGAATTGTCGATGTTCGCTACGAAGACCTGATTCGTGATCCCGTTGATTCCCTTCAGCACATTTATGAGACGCTGAGGTTGAGTGACTTTGATTCTGCCAAGGCGAAGATCGAGCAATGGGCGACTGGTGAGCATCGGCAATACAAGACGAATCAGCATCAGCTCTCAGAGCAGACCGAGTCGATGATTCGCGATGCATGGAAAGAATATTTTTCTCGATATGGATATGAATAGTCCCATGAACGATCGCATTGCAGGTTGGTTGTGCGTCTGTTGGTTGCTGGTGATCGTTGGTTGCAACCGCGATGAGAGCACCGTGACGGCGGCTGCGGGAAAGGTTGAACCAACCGACGGCGTGGCTGCCGACGGTGTGGCTGCGGAGACAGTGAATGGGACGACCATTGAATCGGTAAATCCGGTCACGGAAATTGACGCCAATGCTTTGCTTGCCATGCGTTTGCCAGCCGACGAAGCCGCTGAGGGTTGGGTGCGTCTTTTTGATGGGCAGACGCTTTTTGGTTGGGAGGCAACCGGCGACGCAAACTTTCGAGTGGAAGACGGTAAGTTAGTTGTAGATGGTGGTGAGCAGGCTCTGCTGTGCACTACGATGCCCTGGCGAGACTATGAGTTAGTGGTGGAGTTCAAAGCTGAGCCGAAAACCAATAGTGGGGTTTTCTTGCGGACACCGCTTCAACCCACAGACCCAGCGGTTGATTGTTATGAGGTCAACATCGCACCGGACGATAATCCGTTTCCCACCGCGGGTATCGTCAAGCGGCTCAAGGCTGAATCCCAATCGGCTCAGCCTTTTCAGCAGTGGCGAACCATGCGAATGCGGTTAGAGGGTGGCAAGCTCCAAGTTTCCGTTGATGGTCAATTGGTTTGTGATTACACCGACCCTGAACCTCTGCCGGCTGGCCGCATTGGGTTGCAACACAATCGTGGTCGAGTCGAATTTCGATCGATCAAATTGCGGCCTCTAGGTTTGCAAAGCCTGTTGGACGAAGGGCTGAGCCAGTGGACGACCTATCCAGAGATGTCAGGCAGTTTTTCAACGACGAGCGAAGGTTGGTTGCACGTGCAGGGAGGGAGAACCCAGTTGGAAACGAAGCAATCGTTTGGCAACTTTGCGCTGTTGGCAGAATACAAGCTGCCAACAGCGGAAATGAATTCAGGGATCTTCTTTCGATGTATTCCCGGGGATGAAATGATGGGATACGAATGTCAGCTTTCGAACGAGTTGCGGGACGGCAATCGTCTAATGGCAGCCGACCACGGAACGGGTGGGATTTTTCGCCGCCAGGAGGCACGCATTGTGATGGGCGAAGTCGATCAGTGGACATCCGTGTTGTTGGTTGCTGTTGGTCCGAAGATGGCGGCTTGGGTCTCTGGAGTTCAAGTCAGTGACTGGATCGATGACCGCAAGCCCGATGTGAATCCGCGACGCGGGTTGCGCACCGAACCCGGTACGATCATGATTCAGGGTCACGATCCCGGGACCGACGCAATGTTGAAACAGATTCGGGTGGGATCACTCGACTGAGTGTGGGTCGACTGAGTGTGGGGCATTGCCGAAGTGTGCTTACCTTCTTTGCGGACCCGAAAGCGTTTGCCTAGTCGTCCGCACCGCTGGCATCTTTGATCACAAATCGTGCCCGCAGTCTTGCCACCTCGGTGGCCAAGCCAGCATCCGCGACACTCTTGAGTACCTGGTCAAAATCCTTGTAAGCTGCCGGTGCTTCGTCTTTCGGATAGCGGCGACAATTCGTCAAAATATCGGCTTGGTCGAACGACGCATCCACCTGTTGCTGATCGAGTTCGCGGATTGCCCGTTTACGGCCAAGCATTCGACCAGCACCGTGGTTCACGCTGTAGCAACTTGCCTCGGCTCCCTCGGCAGCAACCATCACGCTCGAACCTGCTTGCGGATTTCCCGGCAGCAGGATCGGATGTCCTGTTTCGACGAAGAGGGTGTCACGTAACGCTGGATGGCCAGCAGGGAACGCGCGTGTCGCACCTTTGCGATGGACCCAAGTCATGCGATTGTTGACAACCTCTTTGCGGGCAATGTTGTGGCTGATGAAATAGACCAAGCCGCCGGTGGTTCCTGGAATCACTTCCTGAAACGCTTCCAGCACTAGTTGGTTGATCAGTAGATGATTGACCGTGGCAAAGTTTGCGCCGAGCGCCATGTCGTCCAGGTAGCGGTCTGCCTCGGGGGTACCCAGGGGCGCGTAGACCAACTGTTTGTCTCCTCCAGGGAACGGGATGCCCCAAGCCGTAAACTTTTGCTCAAGTGCTTTGAAGTGTCCGTTTGCTAATTGGTGGCCGATGCCGCGAGAACCACAATGAGATAGAAACGCCACTCTGCTGTCTTGTAATCCAAACACTTCGGCTGCTTTCGTGGCCGTTGGCTCAGATCCCAGTTCCACTACTTCGCATTCACCGAAGTGGTTTCCACCTCCGTAAGAGCCGAGTTGTTCAACCTTGGTACGGAAATTCTTGAAGCCACGATTCGCCCGCAGGTGATCCAAACGTAGCTGAAGCGCAGCGATCGAATCATCGTGTCCACGATGAAACGCATCCTCGCAACGATCGGCCCATTCAGTCGGAATGTTCAATGAACGAAGGACATCGGCCGAGGCACCATGGACCATCGCGGCGGATCCGATTTGTTCGCTTATGTTTCGGCCGTCGGGTACGTGCCGGGAACCCTTGCCGGCACCTGTTGGAATGCGTCGGCAAATCGCATGAATCAATTCGCGACGCACCTTGCGATCTTCGACCGCTTCCTCGGGAAGGTTGGTCTGAAGCAAGCTCATCGAGCACTTGATGTCGAATCCAACCGGCCCAGGATAGATGTGGGTCGGCGATGCCAGCACGCAACCGATTGGAGCACCGTATCCACAATGGGCATCAGGGTTGAGTACGACCTCCGTTACACCAGGTGCACAGCGAGAATTGACCGCCTGTTGCAGACAAAGTTCGTCAAACGTGCTGCGGATAGCTTCATTACCAAAAACTTTGATCGGTGAATGGCGATCACCTGCGGGCAGAATCGCGGTGGCTTCCCCGGTTGGAATCAATGCTTCGATCATTGTTGTTTTCCTGATGTGACGTTGGGGCTGACCAGCGGAGGCCGTGATGTTCGTTGCGACTTTTACCGTTTCCGGTCGCCCAGTACGAATTCGAATGAGCGGTGCAACGCTGGTCGGATATTTGTGAGCGGGCGGTTCAAGTCAGCCCATAGTCCAATCCAAACCGTTCTCGACCTGCAAGAGGAGATTGGATTGCATTAGGTTCGGGCTTTACACGAACACAATCACACAAAGCGTGCTGGCCCCAGCAGCCAGAGTTGCAGCGGCCAGTGCAAGTGGCAATTGAGTCGCCACATGATCCATTAGGTCACATCCGGTGAACATCGACGCGAGGATTGTTGTGTCGGAGATTGGCGAGCATTGATCACCGAAGACTGCCCCTCCCAAGACTGCGCCGAAGCAGATAGACAGGTAAGTAGGGTCTTGATGCACTGCCCAAGCCAGTGGCATGGCGACGGGGAACACCACTGCATAGGTGCCGAAACTGGTCCCGCAGGAGAAGGCGATGCCCATGCACAAGAGCATCAGAATTGCCGGCAATCCAACGACGGGCAACTGGTCACCCAGTAGTGTCACCAAATAGTCTGCTGTCCGTAGTTCTTTTGCGAGGAATCCAATGGTGACGGCCAGTCCGAGGATGATCGCTCCGATCGTCATCGTTTTACAGCCGTTCACGAATCCATTCAGAATGTCTCTCAATTGCATGCCGCGAAACGCCGCGATTCCCATTGCTGACAAAACGCAAGCCATGAATGCTTCGTTGATAAAGTTTATGCGGTACAGCATGTAGGGAAGAATGGCCAAGCTGAGTAGAACGGCGAGCGGAACGAAAAAGTCCCACAGGCTTGGCGTGTAGCCAGTCGCAAGCTGGCTTTCCGGATTCAGATCACTGGTTTGCATGCTGAGCATCGGCGCGGAGCCTTCGCGATCCAGTTCGCCGGTGCTGCGGGCACGCTGTCTCGCCTCCGACATGCGTTTCCCCACCCAGGGTAATAGATGCAACGCGAACAAGAAGGTAAAGCTGACCGCCAAGAATCCGTAAAAGTTGTATTGAAGGCTGGAAAAGAAGAATTTTAGGCCCGCGACTACGTCAGGGATTACCTCGGGAACAGTTCCGGCGACCAAAGCCGCGATGTATCCGGGCCAAGCATTGAAAGGCAGGATGGTCGCAACGGGCGATGCGGTTGAATCAACGACATAAGACAATTCCTCGTGGGAAATGCGATGCTTGTCGGCAACCGGCTTGACTGTTGTGCCAGCCAGGACGGTGCTGACCGTCCCACCTTGATGAAAGACACAGCCGAGCAGCCAAGCAAAAAAGAGGGATGATCTTGGACCCACTGCAACCCTGCCGCCAACGACTCTCGCAAAGTGTAAGGCGCCGCCTGATTTCTCCCACAGCCCCATCAAGCCACCGAGGCACCATAAATAAATCAGCAGAATTGTTGCGTAAGACTCTTGGCCAAGAGCGGGTAGAAATAAATTCTTGACGATATTGGCTTGCGAGATGTCATTTGACTGGTACCACATCACGAGTCCGCCGGAAACGATGCCCAGAAAAAGCGCTAACAAGACTTGGCGAGTAAGAAATGCCAAGCTAATTGCGACCAATGCTGGGATTAGCGAGAGAAATGATGGTTCCATCGGGTTTCGTCTTTGTCGAGCAACGAGATGGGTTCAACACACTTGTGCGGTCAAATTTTATCAGCAGAGGCGTCACTCGGTGCCTTGGCTGATTGCTTGCTCGGACGTAGTGGTTTTGGGAGTGGGAACTTGACGTTTTCTTCGCGGATCTGCTGGGATTCGATCGTGGCATCGAATTGCTCGACCAACCAATCGACTGTTTCTTGGACCACCGACTCAGGCGCACTCGCCCCGGCAGTGATCAAGACGGTCTGGTCAGCATGGAAGAAATCAAGCGACAAGTCTTGTGGACCGTCGACTAGATAAGCCTGGATCTTTTTGTCGGAGGCGAGTTCACGCAATCGTTGGCTGTTGCTGCTGTTTTGGCTGCCAAGCACCACGACCACATCGGCTTGATCACTGAGCATGCGAACCGCTTCTTGGCGATTTTGGGTCGCGTAGCAGATATCTTCCTTGGGCGGACTTTCAATGTTTGGGAAACGCTGTTTCAAGCGTTGGATGATGCGGTTGGCATCGTCGACGCTCAGGGTGGTCTGAGTCAGGTAGGCCAATTTCGATTCATCTGTCACCTGCAGATGATCGACTCCGTCGGTATCCTCCAGCAGGACGATTGCTTCGGGTGCTTCACCCATGGTCCCGATGACTTCGTCGTGACCCTCATGCCCGATCAAGATAATTGTGTATCCAGCCTTCGCGAATTTGATGGCTTCGAGGTGAACTTTCGTGACCAACGGGCAGGTAGCATCCAACGCGATCAGCTTACGAGCACGGGCCGCTTGGCGGATTTCAGGCGAAACACCGTGAGCAGAGAACATCAGCACACTGCCAGGCGGGACTTCATCAACCGAGTCGACAAAGACGGCTCCTTTTTCTACGAAGCTGTTCACCACAAATTGGTTGTGTACGATTTCATGGTAAACGTATACCGGCGCACCGAATTTCTGTAGTGTTAGATCGAGAGAATCGACCGCCATGTTCACGCCCGCGCAGAAACCTCGCGGTGCCGCCAAGATGATCTTCATGCGTATCCCGTAGATGTAGTGCTGTTTGCTGTGAACGATTTCCAAGATAACCGTGAGGTCGCCTCGGCGTCTAACCTTGATCCTACGTATCTTGGCAAGCGGTTCGAGGCTGAGCCGGCGGCGTACGGTGAGGAACTGCAAGCCGCCGAGCGGGAAACGCGGCGACTGGCGTGTTCTCACTATGAGAATTTCCTCGTTGCCAGCGTGTTGCTGCCTTCCCGTCTGAGACAACCGTTTTACAACCTTTACGCCTTTTGTCGAACCGCCGATGATTTGGCGGATGAATCGGGGTCATCTCAGTTGGCGCTTGAGCGGCTTGCTGTCCTGCAAGCCAATTTGAACCAAACCTATCAGGGTGAGCCGCCAGATCCACTCTTTCTGGCCCTCTCCAATACCATCCGGCAGTTCGATCTCTCAAAGTGTCTGTTTGACGACTTGCTGGACGCCTTTCGCCAAGATCAGCGAAAAACTCGCTACGCTGATTTTGATGAATTGCTGGATTACTGCCGTCGATCGGCCAACCCGGTTGGCCGTCTGGTGTTGCAACTCGGAGATTGCTGCGACTCTCCGAATGGGCGGCTTTCCGATCAGATTTGCACCGGCCTGCAGCTAGCGAATTTCTGGCAGGATGTCGCCCGGGATTATCAGATCGGCAGAATTTATCTCCCGCTGGACCAGATGGAACGCTTTGGCGTCAACGAAGCGATGGTCGGGCAATCCTCGACGTCGCCGCAACTCCGTCGGTTGTTGGCCAGTGAGTGTGACCGTGCCGAACACTACTTCCGGCGAGGGCTTCCGTTGGCGAAAAGCGTGCCCCGCTGGTTGGCGGGTGATGTGAAGTTGTTTGCTCATGGAGGTCTGGAAACCTTGACAGCGATACGCAAAGTTGATTTCGACGTGTTGTTCCGCCGCCCGACGGTCAGCAAGTGGCGGCAGAGTTGGCTGTTAGTCCGCGCCATGACCCGAATCTTGTGAATGCCTGCTTTGCGGTGGGTGGAGATTTTCATGGGAAAGTCGGGTGTTACGACGTTGTCAAGGGAACCTTCTCGGGAAAGGCTCAACCAGTTGCGGTATCCTGTTGCCGTGTCACTCGCATGTGTTCGTGTTGGATGCTGACGAGAAACGAATCGAGTGGCGGCCAATTCCATTTTGGTCCAATCGGGTATGCTTATTGTCTATGTCAACTGCTGTCTCTCTCGCCGATAGCTACCGTCAAGTTCGTCGCATTTCGCGTCAGAGCGGAAGTAGTTTTTATCGTTCGTTTTGGTTGCTGCCGCCGCCGAAGCGAGCTGCGATGTGGGCGCTGTACGCGTTCGCAAGGACAACCGATGATTTGGGTGATTGCGAACAGCCTGCCGCTTTGCGAGCCAAACAGTTGGATTGGTGGCGGAAATCTGCGGCGATTAATTTGATTGGTGAAGGTCCGCTCGATCAGGTCGTATTACCCGAAGGCGTGCTCGACTTGGGGCCGGATGGATCGACTCGCGAGTGGCCGATCGATCTCCATCGTCGCGCGAAAGAAGTTTTTCCTGCGCTTCGAGATGCCGTGCAGCGGTATGAAATTCCCTCTCGATACCTGCTTGAAATCGTTGATGGTGTCCTTGCCGATCAGCAAAAAACTCGGTTTGACACCTACGAGCAGGTGGAACATTACTGCTACTTGGTCGCCTCGGCTGTGGGCTTGGCCTGTTTGCACATTTGGGAGTTTGACGGTCCCCTGCCAACCGCTGCTGCGATCGATTGTGGTTTAGCGTTTCAGCTGACCAATATCTTGCGGGACGTAACCGAAGATGCCGAACGTGGGCGTATTTATCTTCCACGGCAACATTACGAACAGCACGGTTTGAGCGAAGATGATTTGCTTTCGCCACGGGGTGACGATCGACTTTGTTGCTTGCTGTTAGACGAGGTTGAACGGGCCAAACGGTTGTTTCGTTCAGGTTGGGAGGTTTGGGATTCCTTGCATCCCGACGGCCGCCCGATGTTCAGCATGATGTGGCGAACCTATCGGAAATTGTTGGATCACATCGCGGAAGACCCCGGAGCTGTCACGCACCGGAGAATTCGACTCTCGGCAGCGGAGCGTTGGGGTTTGGTTTCTCAGCATTTTTTCCCGCCGATGTTTCGACGGCTGCCTGTTCCGCCATTTGAGTTGGATGAGGCAGAAGGAGCAAAGTGAACGAGATTAACGAAACGCCGCGGAAACGGATTGTCGTCGTCGGCGGAGGCCTGGCCGGTTTGTCAGCGGCCGAGGCACTTGCGGATGCCTACCCCAACCATTTCCAGATCACTGTTTTAGAAGCCAAGCAAACAGTCGGGGGGCGAGCGGGGTCGTTCACTGATCCGGCCACCGGAGAAACTGTCGATTACTGCCAGCATGTGGCGATGGGTTGCTGTGCAAATTTGCTTGCCCTGCTAGACCGATGCGGGTTGGCCGATCAATTGCATCGTTACCGAGAACTTCTGTTCTTGCATCCTGATCATCCACCAAGTCGGTTTGCGCCATCACGATGGTTGCCGGCGCCCTTTCATCTTGCTGGGGCGTTGTCATCGTTGAGATTCTTGTCAGCCCGGCAGCGTCGTCAAATTCGCCGGGCGATGTTGAAATTGTTCCGAACCTCTAATGACAGGTTGGTCGGGCAGACAGCTCACCAATGGCTTCAATCGGTCAGCCAAGATCCTGCGACCATCCGTGATTTCTGGGATGTGATCCTCGTGAGCGCGTTGGGTGAAAATCCGAACGTTGTCTCGATGGCTGTGGCCCGGAAGGTCTTCGTTGATGGATTCGCAGGCTCTGTCGGAGCCTCAGATGTACTGGTGCCGCGACAACCGCTTGCTGAATTGTTTGGTCGCCGGTTGCGTCAGGCGATTGAATCGCTTGGGGTATCGGTCGTGACGCAAACCGCAGTCAAGCAACTTCGGTCAGATCCCAAGGTCGCGATTCAAACACAGAATGGCGATGACATTCATGCCGATCATGTCGTAATGGCGGTTCCGTGGCACGCGACGAAGGGATTGCTGACGGGCGATCTCGTTCCGAATGCGCCAGCGTTGGCGGCGATCCCCTCTTCGCCCATCAGTGGATTGCATTTGTGGTTTGATCGGCAATTCACCGACCGGTATCACGCAGTCATGGTCGGCACGATTTCGCAGTGGATGTTTCGGCAGCCATGGGGAAATGAATCAGACCAAGATCGAATGCATTACTATCAAATCGTGATCAGTGCTTCCCAGCAGGCGCGGCAGATGGAGAAAAACGAACTGGTTGATTCCGTGCTGACTGAGATTCGTCATTCATTTCCCGGTGCGCGGGATGCGAAATTGTTGCGGAGTCGTGTCGTAACTGATCCTCTTTCGGTCTTTTCGGTGCGTCCCGAGGTCGAAGCACTTCGGCCCGCCGCGCGAACCCGGGTCCCTTGGTTGCATTTGGCAGGCGATTGGATCGAAACAGGATGGCCAGCGACGATGGAAGGAGCCGTGTTAAGTGGTCGCATGGCGGCATCCAGTATCTGTGATCGGGAAGGACTCGGGACGATTAAGTGGGAGGATGGGTTGCCTCGAGGGCGGATCGCTCGACACCTAATCCAGTAGAGGGGGCTAGTTGAACGGCAATCTAATGGAATGCTCTACCAGCGAATTGGTCTACCGGTCACACTTGTTTGTCAGAGGCTTGACTGAAGCATAAACTCTTGCGAATCCCCTCTCAGGAGTTTTTTTGTGCATTGTTCGCTTCCTAGTTACTTGGATGAGCGTTTTCGGTGGCGTGTTAGCCCGACAGACTCGGGGGCACAAACGCCCGGCGATTTCGTTCTCTATTGGATGCACAACGCGCTTCGGTGCCATGAAAACCCAGCGTTGGATGCGGCCATTTGTCTTGCCCGGCAAAACGGCTTGCCTCTTCTCGTCTACCACGGTTTATCGGAAGACTATCCATACGCTTCTGACCGCTACCAC
>JAQWPZ010000074.1 GCA_029245125.1 Rubripirellula sp. | reverse complement strand
GGGGATGATCGGACCGCTTGCTGATCCACCAAAGGGCGAGTCGACATCGTCGTAATACCAATCGACACCCGTTGTGAATCGTCCATAATCGCGCAGGTCCTTTGACGCCACCGACTGCAAGCCAGTCGTATCGACATCGGTTTCTTGAAATCGAGTCGTCGGAATTCCACGCGTTTGGACTTCTCGTTGACGATGGTAGGAGGCGGTGGTGGTGATCGCATCAAACAACCCACCCAGTGGATCAAGTGATTGGTAGCGTACATAAATCAGGTCTCGCTGCTGCGGGTCAAAGAATCTTGCTCCGCCAAGCGAGTTGCTGTTGTTGCGGTCCAGCGGGTATCCGGGGAAGCGGTCGCTGCGAGGTAAATCTTCTTGCTCGAAGTGCTGCATCGCGAACGTTAGCAGGCTGCGTTCGTTCAGCAAAAAATTGAACTTCAAATCACCGGCGTACTGCTGGTAGTTGGTACCTGGCTGTCGGCTGAATTGGTCAAACCCTGTATCGAGGTCACGCACATTCAGAAAGCTCGCACCGCCGAAGATCCCTTGTGACCCGACCCAGCCCTCCACATTCATGCGACTGTAGGAAGAAGAGTTGGCCGTGTTGTAATATTGAACAAACTCGCGAGTTGTGTAGCCACCATGGTGCGTGCCGCGATGCTGGTCGGCACCGCGACTCACAACGTTAATCGCACCGCCGATGGCGTCTGAGCCCCACATCACAGCACCCTGCCCACGAAGCACTTCGATATGGTCGATCATGCCGGGGTCGATCGTATTGAAGTACTGATTGGGGCCACGGCGGGTGACAGAGTTGTTCAGCCGAATGCCATCGACCAAAATTAAGACTTGCTGGCCGGTCAATCCGCGAACGAATGGCGACGCTTGACCTGCCGCCGTTGATTGCATCAAAACACCCACTTCGTTCTGCAGTGCGTGAAACATGTCCGCCGCTTGACGCTGCTCGATTTCCTGTCGCGAACGGATCGAGACTGCAGCAGGGGCGTCGAAGACCGATCTGCCATCGCGGAGAATCCCGCTACCTTCACCAAAGGAGCCAGCGGTTCCGAGCTCATTATCAAACAAGCCAGTGATTGACGGATTTGAGAAGCTGGAGCCTGGGGTGAATCTGGAAGATGGCGGGTTGAATTCGGCGTTGAAAGTTGAATTCAATGACGGTGACGGCACCAAAAGTGAGGCGTCGTTGGGTGGGTCGCCTGTCGATTCCGCCGGTGGTCGCACCTCGATCTCGGGAAGCGTCGGAGGCTGCGCGGATGAGAAAGCAGATACCCAGAGGGTGAGCATCAGGGAAGCCACGAGTGCCCAGCGGTTGCAATTCATTCCCGAATTGAAAAACGCCCCCGAATTCACCGGTGCTTGCCGAGGGAAAGGCGGACATCCCGAGATCCTACCGGCAGCAGTCCGCGTGTTTGGTCGATGGGCCATCTTTTCGATATCACGCGAGAAAATTGGGGGTCGACGCCTCGTATCCAGCTCGGAGGGCCAAACCATGCGGCGTGATCACCCGGCACTCCTTTTTTCGACTCGATCACTACAAACGGTGCAGATTGATTCACCGGTGGGGTAAAAGTTTCTGCAAACTTCCAATTCGGATGCAAAATGCGGTACCTGCAGGAGGATGCTGGCGGAAGAATCGACATCTGTGATGGACTTTCCGACGTGTTGATCTCTGCTGGTTGTGGGAGGACCCGTCACCGGCGGGGATCGGTCGGTCAATTTGTCAAAAACAGGTTCAATCTGGGGCTTTCTTGGTCGCTGATCCCGCAGCGAGATCGCTGGCACACGCTGTGCTCTCTGTTCGGATTCGGCGGCGAGGGCCATCAGGGCTCCGTCGCAGTATTGTCGAGAACAGTTATAATCGTGGCGGGAGACAGGGTGGGAGTCGGGGCCGCAGCCACCTTACCTATCCGCATTCCCGCGATTTTTCGTTCCGCTTTTTTTCGTAAAGACCTTTGCTAACGCCCGCATTCAAGTCACACGGTATTTCGCTGGTCTTGCACGCCTCGGTTTTCGCTGCGCTGTACGTGATGCAAGCGGCCCCCACGCCGTTTTCCCAGGCGGGGCAATCGCGAGTCATCTCGATCAAAGCGAGTCGCTCCCCGCTCGCCTCGGCCGCTGCTGTACAAGTCGAGCCGGAGATGACGGAGGTTACCACGCTCACCAGCAAGCTCGATCCGCAGATCGACCGAATGTTGCCAACCCAGTTGCGTGATCCCGTTAGCTACGCTGAGGCACTTCGCGAGCCACTGAATCGTGATTCACCTCGGTTGAAATCGCCGAGGGATGCACCGGTGTTTCAGCCTGATGAACAACCTGTCTTGAAACGAAGACTAGTGACGGAGCAATTGCCAGAGGTAGCTCCGAGTCAGGTCCCAGTGGAACGACTTGCCAAACGTTTGCCGATCGCTGAGCCACCGACGCCAACCGTGATTCCTCTTGAGCAGTTCGTTGGACTTGAGAAGGAGGCTTCCGCAGATCTTTCGATTAACCAGCCACCTGCCTACCCGGTGGATGCAATTCGGTTGCGACTTGAGGGTGTTGTGATGCTGCAGTTGCGAATCACGGCAGCGGGAAACGTCGAAGATGTTCAACTGCTTCAATCGAGTGGGCACCAGGTATTAGACGAAGCGGCGATCAATGCCGTCGCCAAGTGGAAAGGCGAGCCCGCAAAGCGTTGGGGCCGGCCCGTCGAGTCGGTGGAACGCTTGCCAATTCGTTTTCGACTGTAGTTCGATGTTCGGTTTGCGGCGAACTCCGTTGTGTTACTGAGCGTCCCTGTGCGAACTTCTGTTGATACACTCTCGTTGCGCGGACTCTGATTGCTGATTACTGTTGTCTGGTGCCTTGCTTTCGCCGTTGTTTCCAGAAAGCATTTCTTCATTGAAAGTTAAGTGTCGTGAGCGAAAGTAGCGATCAACAAATTGTGCCGGGACTTTTTGTGACATCGGCTGGGGAGGCGAGGGTCGACCCGTCGTTGACCGAGGTTTTGTTTGAGCTCGCCAGCGAGCTTGAAGGTCCGACCAATCTGCCTGTTGATGTGGAGCATGTATTGGCTGCCATCGTTTTGGCGGTTCGTGCTGGTGAGCTCGAATCAACGCAGCCGCTTTCTGCGGAGGATCCTGTCGTCGTTGTCACGCTCGTCAATCATGTGAAGACCGTGTTCGAGCAGTTTGGTGGAAATGTCGGTCGCGAGGATTAAGTGAACGGCGTGGAAGGGTTTCAATGAACGCGACTGGTTGGTGCCTTCTGGAGCTACCCGTTAAATGCAAGCTGCGTTTGGGGCCAGTGCGTTTGGGGCCAGTGACTCATATTGTGCGTTGCTGAAGTTTGTTACCGCACTCGCGAATTGAGTCCTCAAATACTGAGTCCTCAACTACTGAAAATGCTTTGAGGCTTCATTCGTTGGTTTCGCTCGGCCAGCATTCTCAAGCTGTTGTCGATATGATGCGTTGATTGTTCCCCGCAATCAGCCTCTCACAACAAGCAGTACGGTGAATCAGGATTTGGTTATCGGAATCGGCAGTCCGCATGGGGACGATCAGGTGGGGTGGCGCGTGATTGCTCATTTAGAGCAGCAGGGCCAGGGGCTTGCTGCGTTGCAAACCCTGGTCGACCCCATTGATTTGATCGAGCAACTAGAAGGCATCAGTCGATTGGTGATTGTGGATGGCTGCCGAAGCGGCCAGGAGGTTGGCATGCTTACCCGGTTGGAGGCTGACGACCCGCGTTTCACTGAAGTGACGGGCCACTCAACCCATCGCATCTCACTCTCGGAAACGCTTGATTTGGCGCGAGCACTAGGGCGTTTGCCCGGTTGGGTAAAAGTGTTTGGGGTTGAAGTGGGGCAGTGTCGACCGCAGGCAGCGATGGACCCCCGCCTCGAACAAGCTGTGCCCCGAATCGCGCAAGAAATTTGTAATGAACTTGACCAAAGGCCATAGCGAAACCACTGCCGGGGTGTCCGAGTTTCCTGCTCTCTCTATGGTTAATTCGCGGGCCTATCTGTATGGTTTATCGAGAGGCCTAGGGACCGCTTGGCAGGAGTTCAACCTAATGATTTCCGAAAAAACTGAAACGGCATTGCGTCAATGTGGATTTCTGAGAGACGTTGATGAAGATCATCTGAGCCGTTTTGTCCAGCTCGCGATGCCTGTCGATTTTGTCGCTGGCGAGTTGATCTTGCGTGAAGGTGAGGTCGCGGAAAACGTCTATGTCATTCTTTCTGGAAGTGCGTCACTAGAGCTCTGTGCATCGGGTATCGGATGCCGACGGATGATGACCTTGTCAGATGGTGACTTAATGAGTTGGTCGGCAGTGTTGGAGCAGAGTCGCTTAACAGCGACTGTTCGTGCGATCAGCCCAATCCAAGCGGTGGTGATTGATGGGCAAGCATTATTGCAGATCTGTGAAGATGACCCCGCATTTGGATTTGCCTTGATGCGTCGAGTTGCCTTGGCGACTGTGCATCGTTTGACCGCTGCGCGAATGCAATTGTTAGATGTGTTCGGGACGCAGATGCCAGCGACCCCCGCGGCAAGTGGTGGTGATTCGAGCACTGCTGCTCCGACCGATCCTTGCGGGCGGGACCAAGCATGAACTTGGCAAAATTGCCCATTGGATCCTTTGTGCGAATTCAGAAGTGTGACCTGCAGAGTCTCGTTGCCGATCTCAAACAGGTGCACGATCGCGTGGTTGGTCCTCGCGAGATCGATGCTGCGATCGTCTACGATGATTTAGATCATGTTGACCAGTTGCCGATTGGCGTGACGGATCATCAGGATGGTGGTGTCTATCGCCTGACGCACCAGAGCAGCGATTCGCATTTTGACTACGTGGTTGGACCGCAGTCACTGAAAGGCTTTCTTTTTCCTCCGCGTGAAACGGTCAGTGAGTCGGTGCGAACGGACGGGAAATGGGAAATTCAGGCGACGGAGACTCCGGTGATGCGGATCGCGGTGCTCGGCCCGCGCGCTTGTGATCTACGTGCATTAGCGATTCAGGACAAAGTTTTTCTAGAGGGTCCGTATGTGGACCCAGGTTACCAGCGGCGTCGGGATGCGTTGTTTATTGTTGCGGTCAATTGTCGTCGATCGGTGGCCACCTGCTTTTGCCATGCGATGGATTGCGGCCCTGCTGTGACGTCCCACTTTGACTTAGCACTGACGGAGATGGATGACCACTTTGCCGTGGAAATCGGCACGCCTGCGGGCGGTTTGGCGATCGAGGCAACGTCTTGGGTGCCAATGTCGGAGGTCGAAGTTGCTCACGCGAAACAGGTTCCGGCGGCACTGGAGGAATCGATGCAGGGTGGGACCTCCGCACGCCAAATGGAGACGGGCGGGATTCGTGAGTTGCTGATGGATAACTTGGAGCATCCACGCTGGCAGGAGGTTGCCGAACGCTGTCTTTCCTGCGGGAATTGCACGATGGTTTGTCCGACCTGTTTTTGCAGTTCCGTTGATGAAGTTACCGATCTGAGTGGCGATCATGTCCGGCGTGAGCGTTCATGGGCATCTTGTTTTACAGCTGAGCATTCTTACATGCACTCTGGGAATGTTCGCAAAACCACGCGTTCAAAGTATCGACAGTGGTTGACGCACAAGTTGGCCACGTGGCAAGACCAGTTTGACAGTTCTGGGTGTACTGGGTGTGGGCGATGCATCACGTGGTGTCCCGTTGGGATCGATCTTACCGAAGAAGTTGCGGCTATCCGCGGGGAGTGACATGGTGGATCGACAGTCAATTACCACTGCCAACCCTTGGGTCACAAACCTGGCACGCATTCAAGGCATCGACCAGGAGCTGCCGAACGTTGCCACTTATGATTTGGTGCTCGAAGATCCCGCTGCGGCTGGGGCGTTCGAGTTTCAACCGGGGCAGTTCAATATGCTGTATTTGCCTGGGTTTGGTGAGGCGGCGATTTCGATCAGTTCCGATCCGGGCAAATTGACTTCGTTGCAGCATACGGTGCGAGTGGCTGGAAATGTCACCACGGCGTTGTCACGCCTGCATGTTGGTGACCAGCTTGGCGTTCGGGGACCGTTTGGTTCCGCTTGGCCGTTGGAAGCATGTCGCGGAAAGGACGTAGTAATCGCATGCGGCGGAATTGGTTTGCCGCCGCTACGCCCTTTGATTTATTACCTGATTCAGCATCGCGAGACGTTTGGTCGGGTTCATCTTTTGTACGGTGCTCGAACGCCTGGCGAGCTGTTGTTCACCAATGAATTCCAGCAGTGGCGGGCGGCCGGGATTGAAATGGCTGTGACCGTCGACCTTGGTTCGGATGATTGGACTGGGGATATCGGGGTGGTTCCATTACTTTTTCATCGGCTGCACTTGGATTCAAATCAGACAATTGTGATGACGTGTGGGCCTGAGGTCATGATGCGATTTGTCATTTTCGAAGCGCTGGCTCGAGGCATTGATCCCGAGAGTATTTATTTGTCAATGGAACGCAACATGCAGTGTGCAGTGGGATTGTGCGGGGCTTGTCAGCTTGGACCAAAGTTCGTTTGCAAGGATGGCCCCGTCTTTACCTATGAGCAGATGGAGCCGTATTTGATGGTGGGGGATCTCTGATGTCCGAGAAGCCGAAACTTGCGGTCTTTAAGTTCGCATCCTGCGACGGTTGTCAGTTGTCGCTGTTGGATTGCGAGGACGAATTGCTCGCGGTTGCTGACGCCGTCGAAATTGCGTACTTCTTGGAAGCACGCACCGAGCAGATCGCTGGTCCCTACGATATCGGGTTGATTGAGGGTTCGGTGACAACCGCGCACGATGCGGAGCGGATCAAAGAGATTCGTCAGCAATGTAAGTTCCTGGTGACAATTGGAGCCTGTGCGACATCGGGCGGGATTCAAGCGTTGAAAAATTGGCAGGATGCAGACGAATTTGTTCGTTCCGTTTATGCCACCCCCGAGTACATCTCGACGCTAGGTACAAGCACAGCCATTGCAGATCATGTCCCTGTCGATTTCGAGTTGCGTGGCTGCCCGATCAATCGCCAGCAATTGCTGGAATTGATTGCATCGCTGTTGCAGGGCCGCCGACCGAGTACACCGAGCTACAGCGTTTGTATCGAATGCAAGCGGCGGATGACGGTTTGCATTGCCGTGGCGCGGGGTGTCGCATGTCTTGGACCTGTTACCCAAGCAGGATGTGATGCTCTTTGTCCAGCGTTTGCTCGCGAGTGCTTTGGCTGTTTCGGCCCCAAAGAAACGCCTAATGTGATCAGCCTGACCAACCACTACCAAAAGCAAGGGGTCGACTGTGCCCACTTGACCCGTTTGACTCGTAGCTTCAACGCGAACTCGCCCGAATTCAAAGAGGCATCTGATTTACTTTCGGGGGAACAGCCAAGTGCGGACACTGGCGACCATTAGACTGATATTTGCGAACCGACGATCAAGCGGAAAAAGAGATCATCATGCCGGCCAATCGAACATTTCAGGTCAAGGCTTTGTCCCGTGTCGAGGGAGAAGGTGCGCTGTACGTCAAGCTCGATGGTGATCGAGTCGAGCATGTTGAACTGAATATCTACGAACCCCCTCGGTTCTTTGAGAGCTTTCTGCGGGGGCGTGAGATTCGTGAAGTGCCCGATATCACCGCGAGAATCTGCGGGATTTGTCCAGTCGCTTACCAAATGACTTCCTGCTACGCGCTCGAGAACGCGCTCGGGGTAAAGGTGACGCCTGAAATACATGCGTTGAGGCGTTTACTTTACTGTGGTGAGTGGATCGAGAGTCACGCATTGCACATTCATTTGTTGCATGCTCCTGATTTTCTTGGATTCGAAAGCGGGATCTCGATGGCATCCGAGCATGGTGAAGCCGTGGAGCGGGGGCTCAGATTAAAAAAGATCGGCAACCAACTGCTGGGCCTGCTTGGTGGCAGAGCGATTCATCCAATCAATGTCGCGGTGGGAGGATTCTACCGAGCACCAAATCCGCGCGATCTTAAAGCTTTGCTTCCCGACTTGGAGTGGGGCCTAGAAGCTTCGGTTGAGGTGCTGCGGATGGTGTCTCAGTTTGAGTTTCCTGACTTCGAGATGCCCTACGATCACGTTTGTTTAAAGCATCCGCAGGAATATCCGATGAACCACGGGCGAGTCGTTTCTTCTTCCGGCCTGGATGTTCCTGCAGCCGAGTACGAAGAGCACTTTCAAGAATTGCATTGCCGGCAAAGTACAGCACTGCACAGCATGAAAGTTCCAGAGGAGACGACTTACCTGGTTGGACCGTTGTCACGCATCAATCATTGCTTTGAACAACTGTCACCGACTGCCCGGCGAGAGGCCGAAGCGTGCGGTATTTCGTTTCCCTCAAATAACAACTTTCACAGCATTGTGGCTCGAGCAATCGAGGTGATCGATGCTTTTGAAGAGGCGATTGAACTGGTTCGTCAGTACAACGGAAAATTGGTTCAAAGTCGTGTTGATTGGGAGCCTCGTGCGGGTGAGGGGTTCCACGTGACGGAGGCACCACGTGGGTTGATTTTTCATCGCTATCGGATCGGTGACGACGGCCTAATCGCCGAAGCGAAAATTGTGCCCCCGACTTCTCAGAACCAAGGGCAAATCGAGGACGACTTGCGTGCCTTCGTTCCAACGGTTTTGAGTTTTGATGACGCGGACGCGACTCGGCGCTGCGAACACATGATCCGCAACTACGATCCTTGCATCAGTTGCGCGACGCATTTTTTGAAGGTCGAGTTCGACCGAGGTGAGCAACCGAATGATGGCTCCAGTCTGCCGCGTTCTCGGTAAAGCTTTTTTTAAGGCACGGCGCGTGCGGACGAGATAGGTTCGCTGAAAATCAAGCAACGAATCTAAGGTGCCAGATTTATTCCAACGGGCCCAGGACACGTGTGTAATTTCGCATTGCCCATCGTCACTGGTTAGCCAACTACCCATTGCGGCTGGTTCAGTGGAAGGCAAGCCGTTTCCAAATCCCATTTAAGTTTGGGAACCATGCTAGGGTGCAGTGGTAGTTGATTCTGCTGTCGTGATTGTTTCAGAGGCAGCAGGTTCAGGCTCAGGATTTCCAACGCGGCTGGACGCAGCACTGGGGTTGGGCGTAACAGCGGGGTTGGGCGAGTTAGGTCCTGGAAGAGGCATCGTTGGACTTGGTACTGCGAGGAACAAGGACAAGAAGCCGAGCGTCCCTAACCCCAGCAACGCGATTGCGCAGCCACAGCCCAGCATGCCGATACGCGATCGTGGAGATTTGTTTGAATCCGATGTCTCGTCGGGAGCGAGATAGGGATTGGTCATCGCATGATTCCTTTATTGGATTTCGCCCGATTCCGTTAGTCGCAACTGGGCTGGTTGTTTGAGACCTAGCTTAACGCAAGCCCACACGCTTTGAGCAGGGTGCGTTGGACGGCGAGGTCATGTTCGTAGGGGAAATCGGTTTCTTTTTCACCGCGTAGAATTCTCGCCATGTCGTTCGCATCGTCAGAGTAACGTGTGTACTTGGGGAACGAAATCTCTTGGTAGCCGGCCTGGTAACCAGCTTGAGGTTCTGTCAACGCGACTCGTGCGCTAGGGTTATCGAGGGGCTGAATGTGAAAGGTCCCTTTGGTTCCGCAAACGACGAAATGTCGACGTGAAAATCCTTGCACTTCCAACGCGCTCGACTTAACACTGGCAATCGCCTTTGGGTATTGCAGGACTGCCAGCATATTGTCCTGCAGTGAATCGTCTTGCCGTGAGGCGTGTTGGTGAAAGGAATTCACCGAGGTTGGCTCTCCCAAGACACCGATGGCTAAGTCAAGAATGTGACAACCCAGTTCGAACATGATTCCGCCGCGGTATTCGGCGAGCGATCGCCGCGATTTGGGGTCAACCACCTTGCTCATTACGGTGTGGATTTCGAAGACGTCTCCCAGCCAGCCTCGCTGTAGAAAAGATCTCATCATTACAATTGCCGGGTTATAGCGGTACATGTAACCCATTTGAATCAGCAATTGTTGACGTCTTGCCGCGTTAAGAATCCGTTCAAATTGAGGTAGCGATTCACCCGCCGGTTTATCCAAATGAACATGCATGCCGGCAGCAACGCAGGATTCGGCGGCATTCAAACTGTCGCAAACGGGAGTTTCCACCAGCACAGCCTGTAAGCCGGGGTGATTCAGCAATTGTTCTTGCGTCATCCATGGCAGGTCTCGAAAGGCTGCATGTGACTGAGCCTGTTTTCTTCGCACCGGATCCGGCTCTACAATCCCGACCACTTCGTAATCTGCTGAGTTTCGATACACCGACAATTTTGCGGCATGAGCGTGTCCGACGCCGATTTGACCGATTCGGATCTTTTGCTGGTTTCCTTCTGCGGCATGCAAGCCGTTGGCAAGGCACCCGGCGGTGACGGCAGCCGATGACAGTAGGGTACGCCGGTTCAAGGTGAGTTCAGACATCGTCGATTTCCAGAACTGGTGTTGAAAACGCCGTTTGCCAATCAACAGCAACGAAGCGTGGGGAGTTCACTTGGAGAATAAAATTACAAAGCACAAGCTAAACGATTTCAGCATGGGGTTTTGCCGCTGAGCCGCGTGGCATCTAGAATCGGGGCATGACTAGTAACGTAACGCAAATCCTTTCGGCGATCGAAGCGGGTGATCGGCAAGCTGCCAATCAATTGCTTCCGCTCGTCTATGATGAACTGCGACGACTGGCGTCTCAGAAAATGACACAGGAAAAAGCGGGGCTAACGCTGCAGCCAACGGCATTGGTCCATGAAGCGTTCTTGCGACTCGTTGGTGAACAAGATCAGCGAAAGTGGGATGGTCGCGGGCATTTTTTTGCTGCTGCGGCGGAGGCGATGCGGCGGATTTTGATCGACAGCGCGCGGCGGAGAAATGCTGAAAAGCGTGGCGGCGGAATGCTGCGGTGTGAATTGAAGGATGATGACGTCGCGCTGGAAGCGGTTGATTGTGAGACGCTCTTATCGCTAGACGAAGCGCTGACGAAGCTGGCTCAGGAAGATGCCGATCTGGCAAAGTTGGTTGAACTTCGCTATTTCACCGGCCTGACGATCGAAGAAACAGCGGAAATTTTGGGGGTCTCCTCGCGGACTACGAAGCGAAATTGGGCTTATGCACGCGCTTGGTTGAAGCGTGCGATCGATTCCCGCAGCGATGAATCGGAGAATTGACCAAGTTTCGGTGGCCCTCGGATCCTTCTGCCCACGCATGATCTTATGACGTTGCTACACCGTGGTTCAGCCGACGACGCAGGGGAGCCGGCGGTGCAGGGGAGCCGACGAAGCAGGCGTTTTATGGAACAGGCGTTCTAAATGACTGAAATTTAAAGATGTCACAATCAGCAGAAAAGTCGATCTTCTTGACCGCCCTGGAGCTCGAGGGTGTTGAAGCGCGGGAGCATTATTTGCATTCGGCCTGTGGCGAAGATGCATCGCTGCGAGATTCGGTGCGGGCGTTGTTGTTAGCACACGACCAGACGCTTAACCCACTCGACGAACCTGTGGTCAAAGAGGGAGCGTTTAAGCTTGAGTCGTTGGATGCGACCTCGGAAGCGAGTCCCGCAGAATCAGCCGATGAGATTGGGGATACAATCGGATCGTATCGGTTGATGGAACGGATTGGTGAAGGTGGCTTTGGCCTTGTTTACGCGGCTTTCCAGGAACAGCCAGTTCGCCGCAAAGTTGCTCTCAAAGTTATCAAGCCTGGAACAGGATCTGCCGAAGTGCTCGCTCGCTTTGCTGCCGAGCGTCAAGCGATTGCGATGATGGACCATCCAAATATTGCGCAAGTCTTTGACGCTGGCGTGACAGCAGATGCTCGCCCGTACTTTGTGATGGAACTTGTTCGTGGTGTTCCGATCACCGAGTTTTGTCAACGCAGTGGTTTGTCTCTACAGCAGAAACTCGATTTGTTCGCAGATGTTTGCGGGGCGGTTCATCACGCCCACCAAAAAGGGGTCATTCACCGGGACCTCAAGCCTTCCAACGTGCTTGTCACACTCCACGACACCAAGCCAGTTGCGAAGGTTATCGATTTTGGCGTCGCCAAGGCGATGGGCCAAAACTTAACCGACCAAACGGTTTACACGCGTTTGTATTCGATGATTGGGACTCCACTTTATATGAGTCCTGAGCAAGCTTCGATGAGCGGTTTGGACATCGATACGCGGAGCGACATCTATTCCCTTGGTGTCATGCTGTACGAGTTGTTGACCGGGACGACACCCTTTGACCGCAAACGTCTCGACACCGCAGGGTACGACGAGATGCGGCGGATTATCCAAGAGGAAGATCCTCCCAAGCCAAGTGTGCGATTAACCACTATCGATAAGCGTCGCATGCCCACTCTCGGTGATCATGAATCAAAATCACACGTGGTCGAGGCGGAGCGAGCGAGTCGGCGTCAACATTCGATCCCGAGCGATCTTGATTGGATTGTGATGAAGGCGATGGAAAAGGATCGCGTCAGACGCTACGAATCGGCAGCGGGCATGGCTGCTGATTTACGACGGTTCATGTCGCAGGAACCGATCGAGGCACGTCCGCCATCGCCAACCTATCGATTAGCAAAATTTGCCCGTCGCCATCGCTTGGTAATCGCAACGGCTGTTTTGATGACGCTGACCCTGTTGATCGGCTCAGTCGCCAGCCTCTACCAGGCGTCGGTCGCGATCAACGAGCGAAACAAAAAAGAGGATGCTCTGCAAGACGCGATTAAGTCGAAGAATGAGGCGACGGTCGCGCGGCTTGAAGTTGAGCAGTTCACAGGACGATTGAAGGACGCAAATGCTCTGATCGGGGCGGCTCGCAACGACGAAGAGGCGGAGCGCTGGGGTGCTGCCTTCGATGGTTACAGTCAAGCCGTTGAGTTGGTTCCCAACTATTACTTGGTTTGGGTGCAGCGGGCGAAATTGATGATCGACCTGAAGTTATGGGACGATGCCGCGAGTGATTATTCCAACGCAATACAGTTGGGTGCTCCACTCGATGGCCCGCAATGGCAGGGAATTCCCGCTCTATTTGCATGGACGCAAAGGTGGGATGACTTGGCAGCAATTCGGTCGACCGTACTCAAACCGACACTCGATGACCCCGATGCCATCACTTGGTCACTGATTCGTAGCTGTGTGGTGACGGCTGACGAACAGATTGACTTTGGCCGCCTCGCCAATCGAGCCGAGGCATTGCTGATCGCACCGAATGTCCGAGGCGGACGCGGTCCTGGCGGCCCGTCTGGTCCTGGCGGCCCGTCTGGTCCTGGGGACCGGCTTGGTCCCGGGGACCGGCTTGGTCCCGGCGGCATCTACTCGCAAGACGCCTTTGACCGAGCACCACCCCGTCCACCCCGTTCTGAACAGCCTGAGTCCATCGGTCCGGGGTTGACGGATCAGGGACCCAAGACGGAAAGGGAACGGTCGGCGAACGCAGGATTGGGAATCCCTGGGAACGAACTTGGACGCGATGGTTTGGGGGGGCGTCCGGAATCAGGAGGAAGGTTTGGTCGCAACGATCGCGGCGGATTCTCGACACCTGGGGGACGTGGCCCCGGGGGGCGCGGTAGGCCAGGGAGTCGTGGTGGACTGATCGGTCGTGGCGGACCGGGTGAGCGTTCGGGTATCGAATTCCTTCCGATGGCGATCAAGCGTTACGTCACAGGTTGGGCTCAGCTTCGAGCAGGGAATTTTGAGAGGGCCATCGAGCATTTTCAGCTCGCAGGCCAAGACCGTCAGTGGCCCGATGCCGATTTGGTCCACGGGTTAGTCGCGATCGCACAGCACAAATTAGGGCACGAGGAGCTTGCGCTCGAATCTTTGGGCCGTGCCGATCAAGCGATCGATCGCGCGATGTCGCAACTCGAGCCCGATCCCAAGTCACTTCGTCTCTGGTTTGATTTCGTTGAGCGGCTATTGGTGCACCGAGAGGCGACGCAGCTGATTACTGGATCTTTGCCCCGTGTCGACGCCCGGATGATCGCAGTGCAGCAAGATTCAAGAGCTCTTTTGGAGGCTGCCGCAAGCCCTCCTTTCTAGCGTTGCACATTGGAATGCACATTAGGTTGGTCGCCGATGATGATGATCGTGGGTTGTTTCTCTATGAACGGATCGATTCGTCGACGTTGTGTATTCGCCTTGCTAATTACTAACCCATCATCTCACTCATTTTTGGAACTAACAGCTCAAAGACGATCCAGAGCACGATAGCGACCGCAGTCAGGAAACCGGCGATAATTGCGAAGATGACTAGGCTTCGTCGCTTAGTGAATTTGGCCTGGTCGATACGCACTAATTGGTCGGTCAATTGGGTGGTTAGGGTTTCCGGCGTATTCGGATCTGCTTCGGGCGATTGCTTTATCGGTTTGCTGCCGTCTCGTGATTTGTTTGTACCTGTCGACGTTGCGGAAGGTTCGCTCGTCGATCGAGGCCCCTCGCCGCTCTTATTCTGACGATCTTTCTCACTCTTCGGGGTCGATTCCGTCCGGGGTGGGTTGGAAAGGTGGAGGCTAATTGCGGGCTGTCCGGGATGGGAAGCAGATGATTCTGGCGTTTTAGGAGCCTGCTGGGTTACTCCGAGTCGCAGTTTTATATTGCCAATCGTTTCGTAGCTTGGGACCGAGTTAAGCGGTTTGCATAGGCTCCTCGGGTCGCATTCGATGGAGTTCGGATTCAGGTTGATAGTCCAAACCGAGTCCCCAACGCAAACCACGGCATGATCACAAGGGGCGAGGCCTTGGCCGTAGAGTCGCAACGTGCTCGGATGCTCGGCCCCGAGGATCATCACGCGACGAGCCAATCTTTTGGGCCGCTGCTTCCCATCCCAATCGAGCGTTATCTGTCTTCCGGGGGTTCGTATCGAGGCTTCCGGTATTTGGAATTGTTTTTGGGAAGTGGGGCGTGCAGATGTTTTGCCACGGTTCGCGATGCTGGGCCAAAGTGAATGGCTTTGATGAACGAGGCTCACTCTCTTTTTGCCAATTGCTAGAGTGTGTTCGGGAAGTGTTGCCCCCCAGCGGGGGAAAGCGATCGGGCAGAGCGGCCAAATTTCAACCGAATCGACAAAGCAGCATGCAAAATATATGAAGGGGGATACGCGGGGTTCCGAGATCTGGACCGTACAGCAGGGGTGAGAGCCGATCAGTGCGTACGGGAGTTCAGGCTCAAGCCACTGCTCAGCCCCCTGTTCAATGATCGCGACTTTCCAGCGTGCTGTTGGCCAGTAATCCATACGTGATTCCGGTTCCTTGGCCGTGTTAGGGTTGTCGGTTGTTAAACTGACGAAACGAAAAATGCAAATCTGTGAGATTCATCCTTTGCCGCCTTTGTTAGAGAGTACTTTTTAGCTCCAATAAGTGTTCTTACCGCAGGAAATGAGGTCAAGCACTGGGAATCTGTCGCGGTGAGGCACTTTGCGGTATCCAATCAAGCATCGTGATTAAACGCTCGGTATGAAGGCAAAGCACCGCTTTGTAGGGTTGTAGTGGGTAGACTAACAAGATTAGGCGATGTCAGTCGGTGAATGCTTGACACCCTTCTGTAGCGGTATTAGCGTGAAGAAAACAGCTGCGTTTTCGTACCAAGTCGAAGAGAAAACGAGGCACCCACCCAAGGCGGAGCCTAAACTCGAAAAGTTTTAACGGTCCATCATGTTTCTTAACTATCCGCCCGACTTTCTGGAGCATTACCTTGGCTAGGCGAGATAGACGTCGAAAGCAAACAACAGCACGGACGGCAGAGGTTGACTTGGAACCGGTCAGCGAGATTTCGTTGATTGAGATTTCATTCCCTGAGCTACTGAGCAAGTTCAAATGGGGAATCCTGGCGTTCCTCGGTGTGCTCCTGTACGCATATTGGCCGACGTTGGTCTGGATTGAAGATACTTGGCGTAACGAACCTGATTACTCGCATGGCTATCTAGTACCGCTACTTGCCGGGCTGCTTTGCTGGCATCGCCAAGACAGTTTTCCTGGTATCCGCGACTCGCGGTCATGGGTTGGATTGTCGCTGATTGCACTTTCGATCTTCATGAGGTTTTCGGGGCGGTTGCTCTATGCGGACTTCATGGATGCTTGGTCGATCGTACCGCTTATCGCTGGCGTTGTTTGGTTTGCGTTTGGCAGGGAAGCGTTAAAATGGAGTTTGCCTGCGATGATCTTCTTGCTCTTCATGATGCCGCTGCCCTACCGAGCGGAAACGATGTTGAGCTGGAAGCTGCAGGGCGTGGCAACCGATGTAAGTACGGTGTTTCTTCGTATCTTTGGTTTGCCAGCCGTCGCTGAATCGCACGTCATCTGGATCGGCGATCAAAAATTGATGGTCGAGCAAGCTTGTTCGGGATTAAGGATCTTCGTCGGTGTCGGTGCACTCGCATTCTTCTGGGCTGCGATGGTGAAAAGAAGTTGGATCGACCGACTGATCCTAGTGCTGGCGGCATTGCCGCTCGCGATCTTCGTCAATGCGGTACGGATCACTGTTGTCGGATTGTTTTACCGATCTTTCGATGGTCCCGGCAGTCGAATCACGATTCATGATTGGACAGGGTATCTTATGATTCCCCTGGCTTTTGGTTTGCTTTGGTTAATTAAGGCGTATTGGGAACGCCTTTACCGTCCGGTTGAACAACTCACCGCGAAAGATTTTTTGCGAGCATCAACCTAGTATTTCGCGATCTAGGATTCGGGTAGTCCCACATTGAGTGGCAATCCCTCGACACGGCCACACAACGCTTTTGCAGCAGCTTCTCCATGATCAGCAACGTGCATCAACATCAAGAAATGTCCGACACTAGTAGACAGCCGGTGGGGCAGCGGTCGCCGCACGCCCCGAGTTACCAATTCGATCCATGGATTCTGTGGGTTGCATTCCGTCGATGCTGGCCGTGGGCGATTCCCACGGGAGCAATCCTCGCTGGTTTGGTGGCCTTCTACATTTTGGAGACATTCATCCCCAGATATAAGGCGAGTCATCTCCTCGAGGCGAATCAGGACTATGTCGTGTTTAAGGGTGTGATGCCGACGGTTAGCGACTTATCGAGGACTGAAAAGCAGATCTTTTTCAATGCAGTCGTGCTCGATCCTGTTCTCTCCGACGCAAACCTGCGAAAAGCTCCTAGCCTCGCCGATCCAGAGACCGCCGAGAAGAACTTGCGAAGGAATTTGAGTATCAGCGCGGCGGGGAGCAAGACGAGGATATTCGTCAACTATGAAGACATCGACCGAGATGCTGCAGCAGACGTTTGCAACGCGGTCGTCGAATCCTATCTCCGACAACGGGATAGTTTTGATGACTCTAGGATTTCAAATTTGGAGAAGTGGCTTGAGCCTGAGATTGAACGTTGGCAGCAAGAGGTCGAGGTGCGGCAGGACAGAATACAGAAGCTTAGCGAGATGACGCATGGTTACTCGGTATTGGCCCAGGGCCCCGCGGATTCAGTCAGGCGAATGGAAGCGAACGCCGACGTTTCGTTAATTGCAGGCTTACGCGGGCAGATCTCAGATCTTACTGTGCAGCTTTCACTTCTTGATGCCGAACAGCGAAGCCA
>JAQWPZ010000064.1 GCA_029245125.1 Rubripirellula sp. | reverse complement strand
ACCCGGCTTACAAGCCCACTGTCAGCCTTTTTTAACTCTCCTCGTAAAACCCCAGAAGTTGAGTGTGGACAAGTTGAGTGTGGACAAGGGATCAGTTTCAACGAGTCCCACGGCAGATCCCGTCAACCGATGAATCGGCTCGTCGCAACTCTTTCCAAACCAACCAGGGTAGGCAAGAATACGGGCATGAAGCCAGCAAAAACATCCAAGCCATCTGCCGAGAACGTACGTGTCACCTGCAGTGTATGCGGTAGCCGTTTCTATTTTGATGAAACCACGGCGCCGCCATTTTGCAGCCCGCGATGCAAGGCGATCGACCTGAATCGCTGGCTTGATGAGGAAATCAGCTTGCCGCATGAAGGTGGCCCCAAGATGGGTGAAGTGGTTGAGTTGGACGAGGGTGACGACTGAGGATTGCCTTGACGACCGCGGCGGCAATCGCGACACTTAGTAGCTTGAAATAACTGAAACCTTTCCCGTGTTCTGGGGAAAGGTTTCTTTTTTGGGCTTTCCCTTCGCCTGACCGAGGATGCTTGCTGGCCGAATCGACAAGGCAGCCGAAATGACGCGGCTGCCAAAACGACGAAGCTGCCTGATGGATTTTAGGGGTCTTCGTTGGTTGAGGACCCAGGTCGAATGAGCGTCCCCCGGTGGTGCAACCCCAAACAGAAAAGGTGCGTTTGCGATGATCGAATCCGTTCCCATGTCCCGAGATGGCTATAACAAAATTAAAGCCGAGATCGAGCGGATGGAAAATGACGAATTGCCGGCTGTTACCGAGAAAATTGCCGAGGCGAGGGAGGAGGGCGACTTAAAGGAGAACGCCGAATACCATGCCCAGCGTGAGAACCAGGGGATGTTGATGGCCAAAATCAACGAGCTGAAGCACAAACTTGCTCGGGCTTCCATCATTGATTTATCTCAACTCCCCAAAGACGAGGTTGTCTTTGGCTGTACAGTGACCGTGGAAGACACAGCCTACGGCGACGAAGAACAGTTCACCCTCGTGGGAGCCGGCGAAGAAGATTACAACGCTGGAAAGATCTTGGTCACCAGCCCCTTCGGGCGAGGATTGGTTGGCAAGAAAGTGGGGGATGTTGCCGAAGTGGAAGTTCCCGCGGGAACCTTAAAATTCAAAATCCTGAAAATTGAGTTTCTCGGGTAGTTGATCCTTGTTCCCCTCCAGGTCCAGTGAACCGAGTCCCCTCGATGTCGAACGATCCAGAGAACAGCAGCAGTCCGGAAAAGTCTAGCGATCCAGCAAACAGCAGCATTCCCGAGGGGGCCAGCGATCCAGCGAAGGACAACCGTCCGGCTACCCCGGATGAAGCTGGGCACCCGGATGAAGCTGGGGACGCTGCACCGCAGGATGGCGCGGACGAAGGCCCCGGTTGGCTACCCGCGGTGATGGCAGCGACCGCCTTGATGGGGATCGTTGGATTTATCGTTTGCGCCGGATCCACTTGGTATCTGTTCCAGCAACGAACTGAGTTCGCAATCCGGACCTTGCAGGGAGCCTATATCGGCGAAATTGAGCAAAGTCTGCTCGATCCGAATACCAAGTCAGCGGTCGTCGCCGAAATCCGCGTTCTGGCGGATGGTCTTGAAAAAGGCAAATACGACGATTCGCAAGCGGCAGAAATCATGCAGGGTTTGTTGCGGCTGCCGGTCGTCCAGTGGGGTGAATTGCAGGTGGTAGAAGCATTTTTGCAGCAATCGGAGGATCAGCAAAAAGACGATTACCTGTTGCAGATTTCGCGACTCAAGCGGGCGGCAGAGCAAGGGAAGATCACGGCGATGGATGTCGACGAGGCGTTGGATCCGGTCCGAGTTGACGATGGTAATTCGGTCAACGGATATTCGCTGGGCCGGCCACTCACCGATGCAGGGGTCGCAGAGGTCGCACACCGTTGCGAGCTCGTCGCCGATCGGGAATCGATCCCGAACGAGGTGTTCGATGAGGTTCGTTTGGAAGTCATCGTCCGCCGAGCGATCGAACGGGCTGCCAGACAGTAGGGTGAATTTTCGAAAGCCACCAGTCTGCGGCGATTTACCTCACGCAGATGCTGAGAACAATTCAGCGATTTGCACTAAAACAGTTAGCCGTTACAGCGTCTCCAAGTGATTCGGAGGCCACCGTTGGGTGGCTCAAGGGTCACCTTGTCGGTTATTTATAATTCTCACGTTTAGTATTCACTCTTACTTGGTCGAGGTTTTCGTGCCCAACCGTCGTGTTGTCGTTGTTGGATCGGGTCCTGGCGGATTGGCCGCTGCGATGCAACTCGCCCAGGCCGGTTGCGAGGTGACCGTTTTGGAACGCCGTGATCGGGTTGGCGGACGAACGTCGTCGATCGAACTCGGTGATTACCATTTCGACTGCGGACCTACCTTTTTTCTGTACCCGCGGGTCCTTTCCGAGATCTTCCAGTCCGTTGGTCGGGACTTGATGAGTGAGATACCGATGGCGCGGCTCGACCCGCAGTATCGGTTGACTTTCGGCGGCGGCGGAATGCTCGATTGCACGCCGGATATGGAGGCGATGGACCGTCAGATCGCCGAATTCGCGCCGGCCGATGTGGGTGCTCTCAAGCGGTATATGGATGATAATCGCGGAAAACTCGAAAAGTTTCGTCCGATCCTCGAGTCCTCCTTCCAGTCGCCATTGGACCTTTTGCGTCCGGCCGTCCTAAACGCGGCTCGGCATGTTCATCCGTTCCGCTCACTCGGTCGTGAGCTCGAGCGTTACTTCAGCGATCCGCGATTGGTAATCGCCTTCGCGTTCCAGTCGAAGTATCTCGGCATGTCGCCGTTTCAATGCCCAAGCTTGTTTAGCATCCTGTCGTTCCTCGAATACGAATATGGGGTTTGGCATCCGTACGGTGGCTGCCATCGCGTTAGTGAACGGATGGCCGAAATCTGCCAGCAGATGGGTGTAAAGTTCCGCATGGAGGAACCTGTTGTTGATGTGGAATTGAGCGGTAAGAAGGTGACCGCTTTGACGACAGAGCAACGAAGATACGAGGCGGATGCCTTTGTCGTGAATGCAGACTTCGCTGATTGGATGACCAATCTGATTCCCAATCGAGTCCGCAAGAAATGGAGTGACGAAAAGCTCGAACAAAAACGCTACTCTTGCAGCACCTACATGCTGTATCTGGGAATCGAAGGCGTCTACGAGGATGTCCCGCACCATAACATTCACATCAGTGAGAGTTACGAGCAGAATCTTCGTGAGATCGAACAAGATCATGTGCTCAGTAAAGATCCATCGGTGTACGTCCAGAACGCGTCGGTGACGGATGACTCACTCGCGCCTCCCGGTCACAGCGCGGTTTATGTTCTCGTGCCGGTGACGCACCAGCACCCGAATGTTGATTGGAAAGCCGAGGCGGCAGGCTTCCGTGAACTCACACTCGATCGTTTGGCGGCGGTTGGAATGCCCGACATTCGTGACCGAATCCGCGCGGAGCATTGCATCACGCCCGATGATTGGAATCGCGATTATGCGATTTACCGCGGAGCGACGTTTAACTTGGCCCATAACCTGGGACAAATGCTCCACAAGCGTCCCCGTAATCGCTTTGATGAACTCGATTCGGTCTATCTCGTCGGCGGGGGGACCCACCCGGGAAGCGGATTGCCAGTGATCTACGAATCGAGCAGGATTACCAGTCGCCTGTTGCTGAACGACATTGGTGTTGATGCTGGATTCATCGATGAGCCCGCGTTGGTTTGAGCCCGCTTTTATTCGCGCGGCAGCGAGTTGCCGCAGCCGACCGACAGCAACAGCGTTGAGCAGTTCTCGGTAAAACGGAGCTTGTCGCTAGGCGAAACCTACGCGTGAATGAGCCTGCCGATGGCCTAGCCTCCAGACCGTGCTGCTCTGCTTCGAGAGCATTGCTATTGTGCTTCGAGAATCGTGATGCGAACGTTTTTGAACCAAGCAACTTGGCCGTGGTTTTGAAATCCGATGCGGCCGGTTCGGGGTAGTTCTTTGAGGGCCGTTTTGAATTTGTTGTCGCTCCCATCGGGGTTTTTGCGAGCGGTGTCCCAGTCGTCCACGTTTGCATCCACAACGGTCACATCGTTGATCAGAACACGAATTGATGGACCTTTGCAAATCAGGCGAAAATCGTTCCATTGTCCGACCGGATTGGCAGGGTCAGCCAGCGGTGCTTTGGCATCATAGAACGCGCCGTTGAGCGTTCTTCCGTCGGTTCGTTTTTTTGCTTTGACACTCTGAGAACTATGGTTGTCGAGCAATTGTATCTCGAAGCCACCCTGTACCGGATTGTCGGGATCAGACCGAAAGAAAACACCGCTGTTGGCTGTCTCTGACAATTTGTATTGCAGGGAAAGATCAAAGTCGCTGTAGTCGTTCTTCGTCCAGATGTATCCCATACCCCGCGTTCGGGTTTGACCGTTCTTTTGTGTGACAGTTTCAAGCCGACAAGTCAGCGTATCATCTTCGATAACCCAACCACCCGGACGAAACTCCCACTGATCGGTGTTTGTGCCATCAAACAACGTGGTCGATTCCTGGGCGGGAACGCTAGGAATCGTAACGATCAAAAGTACGGCGACGATGGTGTAATATCTGAACATGGCGATCTCTTGTGGTGGTGCCGCCGTGGGGCTAACAGCGGCCGTCGTTCAATTGTTTGAATTGGTGCCACGGGGGGCAATGGGTGAAACGGACTGGCAGGATTAAGTCAGTTTCTGATTCGATTGGTGGCGGTCGGCATCACGTTTTGTTTTCTTGTCAAGATTACGCCGCAACGCATCGGTCAAATCGATTCCGGATTGATTGGCCAAGCAGACCGTCACGAACAACACATCGGCCAACTCATCGGCGAGGTCGCCGGGCGTCTCTCCTGGTTTGCATGACTGCTCACCGCAGGTGCGCGAGAGGATCCGAGCGACCTCACCAACCTCTTCGACCAGCTGGGCAAGGTTCGTCATTTCATCGAAGTAGCGGACCCCAATCGTCTGAATCCACTGATCGATGTCTTGTTGAGCTTGCCGGAGCGTTAAGTCGGCTGGCGGCGAGGTTGACGAGTGACTCATTGAGCGATCAACAGGTAGGTCCCGCTCTTTCCTGCGACGGCGATATCTGTTTTGGAATCTTGATTCAGGTCAGTCGTGACGATCTGCAGACCGCAGCCAACATGCCCTTCTTCGATAGTATGGCGGGTGAATTTACCAGCCTTGAGATCCCAGTCGTAGTAGTAAAGACATGGCATCTCCATGCCGCCGGGATCACGTCCGTTGTGTGCGAAATAGCGTTTTCCTGCGATCAACTCGTTCACGCCATCGTTGTCGACGTCACGCCACGCAAGCGTGTGAGGTTGGCTGTACGAGCGATCGATGTCATGCTCTTTCCAGGTCAGCTTGCCATCGTCGCCTGCCCCTTCATTGCTCCACCAGTACAGCCCATAGTCATGGCCATTTCCGATAATCAAATCGCCATCCCCGTCTTCATCCAAATCGGTGACGATCATTGGGATGCTGGCGTGTAGCTCCCAGTCGGGATGGAATTTCCAAGGACTGCTCCAAGGTTTTTCGCTTGGCTGTTCGTACCATCCTTGGCCGACCAGTACATCTGCTTTTCCGTCCCCACTGATGTCACCAATGGCTAACCCATGACCGTTGCCCTTGGCACCTAATTGGTGGGGTTTCATCTCGTAGAGTGACTCACCCGCTTTGACCTTTCCCGGTTTTTTGACCAACCGCCAGACGACCATCGGTACGCCTTTGATCCAGCTGTTGACGATCCATTCAGGTTGACCGTCACCATCCAAGTCTTCCATGACTTGACCCTCGTTGGATGAATTCCCGGTGTCAACAAGAACATGTTGTGTCCATTGCTTGCCCAGCCTTAGCGATTCGCTACCCGGATTCTCGTACCAGTGGATTTCGGTCGGCTTAAATGAACCGGCAATCACATCGAGCCGGCCATCACCGTTGACATCAAACAAGAAGTCCCCGTTGCTTTGGATATAGCCATTCCAGTCGTCAATATTGCGGAGCGGGCGGGCGGCCCAATCGCCACCACGGAACCAGTTCCGTCCAGCTACCAAATCGGTGATGCCGTCTCCATCGATGTCGCCCGCAGCAACACCTTCATTGCCGTCGATTGTCAATAGGCGGGCCGTAAAAGTCGTTCCACTTTCCTCGGCCAAAGTCGTAACGCTGAAGGACAGCATGCCAGAAAAGAAGAGGCTTACGCCGAGTGTGAGAGTGATTGTTCGGTGTGACATGGTCGGCTTTTTGATCAGAGGTAATCCGGGTGATGATGCCGCAACGCCCTTTCCAGTACTCGCTAAATTGCCAAACTGGCAAGGTCGCAGCGATTAGAACAAAGCGGCTTCAATAGCGATTTGTTGACCGTTTTCGTGTCGATAGGCGTTTCCGCGATCCCGGAAGGACACCCAGATTGTATCATGCGGGTTCGACGGCAGACCGCCGTTGAGTTCACTGTCTGACCCGCGTGCGTGGCCACCATTCTATGAAGCTTTCCCAGACTCAAAACGACGTGGAGATTGTCGAAGAGTCTGGGTTGCTCTATGCCGAAGATTTGAATGAAGGGGATGTCTGGCTGAGCGCAGCGAGGGAGATGACGGCGGAAGACGTTGCTGAATTTGCTGTCCTCAGTGGAGATCACGATCCCCTGCACGAAAATAAGGGGGGGGAATCTCCATTCGGTGAGCCTGTGGTGCACGGGTTGCTCGGTCTGAGCGTCATGGCAGGTCTGAGCAGTGAGCGGCCCCAC
>JAQWPZ010000189.1 GCA_029245125.1 Rubripirellula sp. | reverse complement strand
GCCGCCATGCAGCTGGAACCCTCATGTGAACAATTTTCGAATGTTATCGGCTGGGTCAATGTGTGTGGGGTCCTTCGCGGTTCGCCAATCGTGGATCGCGTCTCCAGGCAACGTATTCGAATGCTTGGTATAAGGCTCTTTTTTGCATTGCGACGTTGGACAATGGCGTCGGTGCTGGACCTGCGTCACGACGGCGGGATGCTGGAAGCGGGTTTCAATCCCCCCGGCCATATGAATATCGTGCACGCGGTTGGTTTTCCGGCGGAGGAAGATTTCACTCTTGCAAAACTGCGTAGATTCCACCATCAGATTGGCGAACTGGGTCCCAACGATGGCGTAATCCTGCTACACGATGCATTGCGTGCGGCGGGGGTTGTTTATCCAGTTCTTGGAGCAGATCACTACATGCGACCACGGTTCCGTGTCCAACCGCTCTGCCGAGGTTTGTTGAGGTATGCCCTGGGTCACCAACCAGCGGACGAGACATCATGAGCATTGACGATTCGGATGCTTGTAGATCGAAGGATTTGCAAGCGCCTGCGGCTGCGGAGTTTGCCGAATTCCCCGCCTCATGGTATCGCCTATGTTCGAGTGACATGGTCAAGCCAGGCCCCTTTGCTCGGAAGGTTTTCGATCGGCGATTGGTTGCCTACCGACGCAAGAGTGGTGAGGTGGTGGTCATGGATGCGATCTGTGGTCACCTGGGAGCTGATCTCGGACTCGGGGCGGTTACCGATGACTGCCTTGAATGTCCTTTCCATGGTTGGAAGTACGGTAGCGATGGCCGCTGCCGCGAGGTACCTAGCTGCACTACTCCACCTGAATTTGCTGCACAAAGAATATTCCCCTGCCAAGAACGCCATGGTTCGATCTATTTCTTCAATGGTGCTAAACCCACGTTTCCGCTGCCCTTCTTCATGGATGAGGATCCACAGGGCTATCGGTCGATCGCTCCGCGAAGGTTCGAGGCGCCTTGCACCTGGTACATGGTCAATGCTCACGCTTTCGACGTACAGCACTTCGAGTCCGTCCATGGTCGTCGCTTAGTTGAGCCGTTGAAAGTAGATGTGCCAGCGCCATTCGCGCGTCGAAGTCGCTATTTGGCTGAAGTTCTAAACAATAATCTTCACAGTCTTCTCCTACAGCGATTGGTGAGTGATCGAGTGACAATTACACTCACAATCTGGGGAGGGACATTCGCAGTCGTCACGGGTGACTTCGGTAGGAGCAGGAGTCGTTTCTTTGTGATCAGCGAACCGACCAGCGAAGGCCACACCATGTGTGATGTCGCTGTTTTCACTCCCCAGATCAGTAACCCTGTCATTGGTCCAATTTTGGCACCTTTGATGTTGCGAATCCGCCGATGGCTGACGACGGGCTATCTTCAACACGAGCGAGCGGGACTAGGAACTCCCCGTTATAACCCCCACTCGCTAATCGAAGCCGATCAGGAAATGGTCCGATATTTTCAGTGGGCCGCGCAACTCAAGTAAATCAAGGACACTTCATGTTGAACAAATTACTGGGAACCATCGGCAAGCTTCCTGCAAATCCATGCATTGCCGAAAGACTCTGTTTGCTGAGTATCGCTGCTATTCTGCTTTTGCTCATTCCGCCGGCGTCTAGTCGCGGAATGGAAGTGTCGACTGAGGGAACTGTGCAAGCGGAATCCTCGGAGGCGACCGACGCAGCGATTCACGATGAATTGCGGGAGTTCCGCGTGCGAACCGAAGCACTTGTTGCGGAGGGGAACTGGGATGGACTGAGACCGTTACTATCCTCGCAGGTCGTCGTCGTATGGCTCGACGGCACCCAGTGTCATGGGATTGAGGAAGTCGTGGAGTATCTGAAGTCAAAGACGGAGGGTGAAAACGCGATCGTGGATCGCTTCAAGGTAACGACCGAGGTCGCCGCTTTGTCAGATCTTTATGGAAAGGAAACGGCCGTTGCCTTTGGGTCTGCGACGAGCGATTTCCTGCTTCGTGGCAGCGAAATTTCCATGGAAGGACCTTGGGCGGGAACGATGGTCAAAGAAGATGGCAAGTGGAAACTGGCATCATTGACTGCATCGATTGGTGCATTTGACAACCCTTTGTTGATCTGGCTTACGCGAACTCTCTGGGTCGTTGGCATCGTGGCAGGACTGGCAGGTATCGCCATCGGCTGGTTGGTTGGTCGTCGCACAAAACGCATCGCTTCCTCTCACTAGCCTGTTTTTAATTGGAGATTTTGAGTTGCGAATCCAACTCTTGTTACCTGCCGGCGAAATACATCGCAACAAAACTGGCATATTCAAACGTTCCCTGCGTTACGCACCACTGACCTTAACTACCCTCGCGGCGCTGGTTCCGCAAGATATTTCTGCTCAGGTCGAGATCCAGGACGAGGGCGTCGGTCCAATCGATCTGAACTTTGATGCAGACTTGGTTGGCATCAGCGCGATAACCGGGACAGCGAACCGTTCGTACGAGCTCGCAGACACCCTTCGTGCCCGCGGCCACAAGGTTGTGTTAGGTGGTGTTCATCCCACGTTAATGCCAACGGAAGCAGCTCAACACGCTGATGCAGTGGTTTCTGGATACGCCGAAGAATCTTGGCCAGAATTGCTTCGTGATTTTGCAGCCAACCGGATGCGACCTTTTTATCAGCAGACTACAGGCCGCGTACTGAAGGTTCCCACCGCACGTCGTGAGATGCTCGACCCCAAGCGGTATGCCACGGTGAACAGCATTGAAGCGACGCGAGGGTGTCCGCACCGCTGTGATTTCTGTGCCGTTCCCGCTGCCTGGGGTGGGATTTACGCACATCGACCGTTAGAAGACGTTATCGCAGAACTGGAAACATTCGAAGATCGAAAAGCGTTATTTATTGATCTCAGTCCAGTCGAAAATGTCAAATACGCCAAAGAGCTGTACCGCCGGATGATCCCACTGAGGATGAAGTGGGTTGGTTTGGCGACGACCCGAATCGCCGAAGATCCGGAACTGCTGAAACTGGCTGCTGAAAGCGGTTGCCGTGGTTTGTTGATCGGGTTTGAAGCCATCGATCAGGCAACGCTTGATGGCACGCGAAAGCAATTTCATTCCGCCTCACGTTACGCTGAAATAGTGAAGCGTTTGCATGACCACGGAATTGGCATTCAGGGTTGCTTCGTGTTCGGTTTTGATAATGACGGGCAGGATGTCTTTGAGCGGACGGTCGAATTCGTTGATCGTGCCAATATCGATTTACCTCGCTATGCCGTGCTGACACCTTTTCCAGGAACCGCTGCTTACAAAAAACTGGATGCCGAGGACCGTCTCTTGCATCGTGACTGGTCCCGGTATGACGTTGAGCATGTCGTGTTCCGCCCAGCAAAAATGACTCCAGAGCAACTGCAGGAGGGGCTGCATTGGGCGTGGAAGCAGAGCTACGGTTGGTCCAGCATTGCGAGACGTCTTTGGGGTTCGCAGACAGTACTTCCTCTTTCCTTGACCTTGAATGTCGGCTATCGATACTTTGCACGACACCTAGCCGATCGGACGCCCGTCGCCGATCTGAATCAGTACTCGATTCTGGAGCCCAGCTCGGTATGCGAGTGACGCTTATCTATCCCTCGGTCGGACGAAAGGCGGGGCACGCCTATGTGCGTGCTTGGCAAATGGAACCGTTGTCAATGGCGCTGCTCGCTAGCCTAACGCCTCCTGACTTTGATGTGCGGTTTTATGACGATCGGATGGAATCGATTCCCTATGACGAGCCCACAGAGCTTGTTGCCATCAGCGTTGAAACATTCACTGCCTTGCGTGCCTACCGAATTGCGGAGAGGTTTCGTGAACGCGGCATTCCTGTCGTTCTCGGGGGCTATCACGTCACTTTGTGTCCGGAGGAAGCACGCGAAATGGCGGATGCGATTGTGATCGGCGATGCCGATACAGTCTGGCATCAACTGCTGGAGGACTTTGCCCGCGGCGAAATGAAGCCCGAATACCGAGGCAAAAAGCGGAAATCACTTACCAACCTTCAACCGAGACGCGAGATCTTTGAGGGAAAAAACTATCAGAATATTCGACTTGTCGAGTTTGCCCGCGGGTGTAATTTCAAATGTGATTTTTGTGCCATCACTGCGTTTCATCATGCATCTCAGACCCACCGACCCGCGAACGAAGTTGCCGCTGAGATGCAGAGCATTGGTGGACGGCGATTTTTCATCGTGGACGACAACTTTGTCAGTCAACCGGAGCAAGCGCGTCGACTTTGCGCTGAACTCGCCCCCCTGAATGTCTCATGGGTTGGCCAAGCCAGTATTCACATTGCGCAGGACACGGCATTGTTAAAGAGCATGGCCGAATCCGGTTGTCGAGGCGTCCTGATTGGCATGGAGTCGCTCAGTGAGAACAATCTTCGGCAGATGGGCAAAGAATGGAATACCGCAACGGGATCCTTCGCCGAGAATCTGAAGCGTTTTCGCGATGCAGGCTTGGCTGTTTACGGCACGTTTGTATTCGGCTACGACGATGATGATGAGGACACGATCAAACGCAGTGTCGAGTTCGCGGTCGAACAGAAGTTGTTTCTCGCCGCTTTCAACCACCTGATCCCGTTTCCTGGAACACCTTTGCATCGTCGTCTCGCTGCGCAGAATCGGCTTTTGAAAGATCGGTGGTGGCTCGATCCTCATAGCCGGGTTGGTGACGTTGTCTTCCAGCCAAAACAAATGTCTGCAAGCCGTCTCGGAGAATCCTGCCTGGAGGCGCGCCAGGATTTCTTTCGAACCGGATCAATCTGGCAGCGGATGATGGACACTCGGGCCAACCTGCGCACGCCACTCATGTCGACCATTTATCTGGGACTCAATTTACAAGGCAAGTTCGACCTGGGACTGCGACAAGGGCTACAATTTGGGCGCGGCCCTGAGGACGGACTTGATCCGCTCGAATCTGATATCGGCATGCGTTTTCAGTGAGCAGCACATGAAACGCTTCCGATTTGAGATCGCGGAAACAACGGATGATCCCGGGCTGCGGGCACTGCTACGCGAAACTCCCACCGATGGAAATATTCGCCTGACCTTTTGTCGAGAACCAAACTTCTTTGACGCCTCGGTCGTGGAGGGTCACCATCATCAAACCATCATCTGCCGAGACATGGATGCCCGTGGCCAGATCGTGGGCATGGGATCCCGATCAAGCCGCCCTTGCTGGATCGACGGACGGGTTGAGCGTCTTGGCTATCTCAGTGGCCTGCGCATCGATCCTAAATATCGCGGAGCTGGCCTGTTGCATCGCGGCTATCGCATGTTCGCAGAAATGCACCAACAAGATCCTCTCAGTTTGTATCTCACAACAATTGCAGATGGAAATGAACGTGCTTGGAATCTCCTGACCAGTCGGCGTGCTGGACTTCCCGAATATTACTACGCCTGCGACTACCTTTCGTTCGCGATCCCATTGCGGTGCAGTTCCAAATCGTTGCACCTGCCGTCACAGCAAGGCCGGTACGTCCTGCAACGCGGTAGCGAAGAACAGATGGAGGAACTGATACGGTTCTGGCGTAGCAGTGGGCGGGGCCGGAGCTTCTTTCCCGCCTATCAGTTAAGTGATTTTCAAAATGATGGAATCATGCGGGGGTTGCAACCATCAGATATCATGATCGCTCGCTGCCAGAGGCAGATCGTCGGCACCATCGCTGCATGGGACCAAATGGATTTCCGCCAAACGGTTGCTCAAGGATACGGCGACTTGCTCGGGCGTTTGAGGCCACTGATCAATGCATGGTCACGGTTCAGAAAGATGCCAGAACTTCCTGAGATCGGACAGTCGATAGCCTTGCGATTGGCCGCGTTACCCATTATCTCGAAGGAGCATTCCGATTGTTTTCCAATCTTGCTTCAAGCCTTGCGGCAGCTCTGCTCCGGAGATCGCCACCGCTACCTCGTGCTCGGCTTGACTGAGCATGACTTCCTGCTCAAAACCCTGCCTCGATTGCCTGGGCAGATTTATCGCACGCGACTGTGCCTCGTACGCTGGGCGAATGATCAAGATTCGCAGGTGGACAAATATTTCCAAGCATCTTTTCTTCGTCAGTCTCCACCCTACCTCGAATTGGGCAGCCTATGAGCAAGCTGCCACTAAATCAATCACTCGTCCCCACAGTCTGTCCTCCTCAAGCATTGAGTGAGGCAGATCTTGAAAGCATGTTGCGATTGATGAATCTGTACTACCACAACGTAAAGCCAAACAAATTTTTGCAGGATCTAATGGAGAAAGATTTTGTGATTTGTTTGCGTGAGATGTTGGATAGCCAACCTGTTGACACGTCCTATGCGAAGCGGGGTTCGATCCTTGGCTTTTCCACTCAAAAGGTCTTCGTGCACGATTTCAATGGGAAGCCAAACAGAATTCTTTTTTCCGGTGATACAGTTGTCTCACAAGAACACTGGAATTCACCTTTGCTGGCCCGCGAGTGGGGACGGTTGGTGATGCGATTGATCGCCGAATCCCCCATGCCGCTGTACTGGTTGCTCTTAACCAAAGGCTATCGAACGTATCGTTTCTTACCGTTGTTTTTTCATCATTATGCACCGTCACCGAGGGGGGCGCCGTCACCAAAGGGGGCGTCTTCACCGAGGGGGGCACCTTCACCGAGGGGGGCACCTTCACCGCAGGGGGCACCTTCACCGCAAGGTTCGGGCCACGTTGAATTGGACGAAATGCGGCATGCATTGACAGGGCACCTGTTTGGTTCAGCTTACAACCCAACCACCTTCACAGTCAGAGGAAGAGCGATTGACAATTATTTTTTGCGGAGCGGCGTGGCTGACATCGACCAAGCGAGGCTCCGCGATCAAAACATTCGTCGTTTTCTGCATCTCAATCCAGCCTATAAGGAAGGAGATGAACTCAGTTGCATCGCGCCGCTCACCGTGGAGAATTTTACCGCCGCCGCACGACGGGTTATCGGTGCCGAGTATTTCTGAGGCACAGCATGTATGAATTGCTTAACCGCCTTTGGCGGCAAGGCTGTCGCAATGAGGCACGCAGATTCCAGCGAGCGGCGCGAGATCCGCTCGCTTCACAAACAGAGACGCTGAAGCGGCAACTTGGCGTACTCGCGCCAAGCCAATGGGGAAGTCGCTATCGACTAAGCTCGACAACCTCCGTGACGGATTATCAGAAACAGGTACCGCTCACCCGCTACGAGGACTATCGCACTGCCATTGCTCAGATCGAACAGACTGGTGAGAACCCGTTGACATCGGAGCGTGTCAGACTGCTGGAGCCCACTAGTGGTACGAGCGAAGAAACCAAGTGGATTCCGTATACCGCTGCCCTGCACAGAGAATTTCAATCCGCCTTGGCTGTCTGGGTTCACAATCTGTTCACTCAACGAGCAGAGGTGATGCGGGGGAACGCGTACTGGTCGATTTCGCCACCTTTGCAGCAATCCTCAATCAGTCAAAGTGGGATCCCGAAGGGGTTCGATGATGATTCCGCTTATCTTGGTTTCTTCTCACGCCAAATCGCGAGACGATTGCTGGCAGTGCCTAGCAATGTGAAGCATTACACCAGCGCAAATGACTGGCGATATGCGACTGTCTGGCATCTGCTTCATGCTTCGAGGCTCGCGTTCATCTCCGTTTGGAGTCCAACCTTTTTATTAGAATTGATGAATTTGCTCACAGGTACATCGCGAGCGAGAATCACTCGTGATGTCAACGATGGCATCTGTCGACTCAGCGACGGACGACAAATTCGAGGCCCGCGAAACCGTGCAAGTAATTCACGACGGGATCGCGAGCGTATCGTTGATTTGCTGGAGGGGCCACATGAATTGTCCAATTTATCGCCACAACTTTGGCCATCACTTTCGGTGATCAGTTGTTGGGCCGATGCCTCTTCGCAGCGTTACGTCAGCCAAGTCCGTGAGTTGTTTCCACACGCAGAAATCTCTCCAAAAGGCCTGCTATCGACCGAGGCCTGCATTTCGATTCCGATCATGGACGAGCCTGGAGCGGCCCTTTCACTGAGGTCACACTTTCTCGAATTCGTGCCTGACGATCATGGTGAGCCTATCCTGGCGCATCAGTTGGAAAGAGGGAAGCGATACCAAGTTGTTACCACAACTGGTGGCGGCCTTTATCGATACCAAACCGGTGACTGGATCGAAGTAACCGGTTTCCTTGACGCATGTCCTCTGGTCCGATTCATGGGGCGGGACTCGACGAGCGATCTTGTCGGTGAAAAGTTGACTGATCAGTTCGCGCAATACGTGACGAAAAAGTTGCTTGAGGAAATTGAATACGTCGGGAATTTTTCCATGCTCGTTCCTGATGCAAATCAAAAGCGCTACTGCCTGTTTCTGGAATCAGATCGTGACACAACGCATGGTTGGGCCGAAGATGATCACAGCCCACTGGTGAAACGCCTGGACCAATTACTTTGCGAAAACACCTACTATCGCCAGGCACGTGAACTTGGCCAGCTTCATGCGGCAACGATCGTTCAAGAGAAATCCAAAGGGAGTTTTATTGAGCGGTATCAACAGTTGTGCCGCCGACATGGGATTCGAGCAGGCGGTATCAAGCTGGTGGCGTTGGAGACAAATCCCCAGAGGGCACGCGAATTCCTTGCCCGCGATTGAAAAACAATCGGACGCAAAAGACCGCGAGAATCCAGCCTGACACGACATCAATCAGATAATGTTGGTGCAGCACCAGTGTGGAAATGGCCACCAAAAAAGCCCACGTCCAGAAGCATCCCGCTGTAACGAATGATGCGTTGCGGTTCATCGCGGAAACGGCGGAGACCGCTAGTCCGACATGCAAAGAAGGCAGGTAATTGTGCGACAGGTTCATGACGTCAGCCACATGAAACAAGCCGTGCCATGTTCCCTCAACATGAGGATGCGAGATAGGACGCCCAGGTAACAACAGGAAACCAATCGAAGCGATGCCGATCATCACTGCGACCGCTAAACCCAAGCGATTGACTTCCTGAATGGATGGGAGCATGAACGGAATGAAGAGAAAGAGCGGATAAATTGACAGGTAGATCAGCGATGCCGCTGGATAAAAAGGGAGCGATTTTTCCCCTGGCACTGCCAAGTCGAATCGATAGGCATGCTGTGATGTAATCCAGTTACAACCGCCGTACACCAGCATGAACCATAAAGAAACGGCGACTGCTACAAATGCAGTGTGTGCAATGTGTCGCCGGTCAGGCAGTCTCGAAAGAATCGAAAAACCTGGTCGCTTAGAAGCCTGAGAGAATCTGCTTCGAGGCATTGAATGTACACCTCCAGGGTCAATTGTCATCCGCGAGTGGTTCTGGCGCGGGTGTGGTAACAGGCATTGGGCCTCGCCATTGTCGAAAATATTGTCCAAAGTAGCTTTTTGACGCATCCTTCGAATCTGTCAAACGTGGCAAGTAGTACCAAGATACCTCGGGGTGCCGATGATGATTCAGGTCCCATTGTCCGTGCAACAAGATCCAATCCATCAAATGATTGTGACGCAAATTGAAGGCTCCGTTGATCACATCACGATCACTGAAGGCATGGGTAATATATTGACGTGTCGACCAGTTGAAGGAAAAGCAGGCATAGCAGAGCAGCACAGGAAGCAAACGCAAGTTGAAGCCCCAAGCAAGTGCGGAAAAAACAATCGCGATCAACACCACTTCAATTCTGATTCTCGTAACCACGTCGCTTGGAATGGTTGCAAGGTACGCCAGCCCGCGAGCTGGATCAGCCTTGGATAGAAGCTTCGATCTCAGGCGACTCGGTGTGATCGCGATGAATAGTGCGCCAATCGGTATCAGTGGCCAAAACAGACCTAGCAGAATTGAATACCACTGGATGGACTTCAACCACCGATTATCCGTTGGGTAATAGCAGTCAAACATCTCGGTGTCCGTACGATTGAAGCGATGATGGCTACGGTGTGTGTAATGAATCATGCTAAAGGGCACTGGAAACCAAATTCCTGTAATCAAACCACACCAATAATTCGCCCTGGTCGTTGATCGCAGCGTGTCGTGCGTTGCATCGTGAAGCAAAGCGTAATTGGTCAACATGGCGTACGAGAACACAATGCAGACAATCAGCGTGGCAATCCACGAATTGGTATGGCTGGCCAACCATAAAAGGCCAATAGCGGTGACGGACACCAGTAATACCAGAAAGACATTCAATCGATCTGGAATCGGGTAGGCAGGGGACTTCATTGCGACATCACAAGAATTGATTCGAAAGCGATCTGGTAGTGCACTTCAAAATAGTGCGGGATCCTACCATGTTTGCAGCATGACTTAAGTGAGTTTGTGCCGCGGCGAGCAAACGCCCATCGCAAATAGTTCACTTTTACGAAGGCACGACTTTCTCCACTTCATTTCCTATTTCCCGAGCTTTGAAGGAGATGCACAAAACGGATATTTTATGGGTGATTCCCTTGCGTTTGTGAATGCCCCGGAACATGAGTTTTGAATCATGCAGTCGCTGCTTTCCCCTGAGTAGCTGCAGACGAGTTCATGACGGAAATCTGTGGGGAGTAATAAACCAGTGTTGTTTTTTAAGTGCGATGCTGATGCGCGTGCGCAGGCCTCGATTCACGAGTCATAGCACGGCGATGGCGAAAGTCAGAAGCCGTTCTTAGGGCCTCGCGGGCTCAAGAATCGACCATTTGCTGACTTCCTGCCTACTTGAACCCACGCTTGATTCTTCCCATGTGCTCGTTGGCCTCCGTTCGACAGAGACCCTGATCAGCCAAAACTGCCAGATGACTTTTTGATTATGAGGGTAGAGTCACTGGCGAGTGAATCACCATCGAGTTGAAGCCCAGGTTTGGCGGTGGCATTCATCCATGGGAGCTCTTTGTGATTCTCGCCTTCAACTTTGCGTTGCTCCTGCGGGCATCCCAAGTTTTTACCCCGCAACTCCGCTACCAACATTGAACGGGTCGTTCAAATGGGGATCAGCAGCGGATTCGGCTTTCTAACCTTCGGCTCAGTCGGGCAGCTAATGTGCACGAGCCAAGTCTCGATCGTACAGGGGCAAACCTTACATTTACTTCGCTCAAGCAAGAGCAGTGACGATTTCAACAATGCCAACGGACTGCCGTTTCCGGCTAGTCTGGATACCGACACTCACTCTCTACTTTCACGCTCTCGGCTGGAGCTCACTACTTTTCAAGCAGTTCGACCATCGCGCCACCAAGCCCCAGGCCGACGTTCATGTAGGTCTTCGCGTTACCACCGTAGTGGCCGTTCGATGCGCCGCCCATGCTTAGGGGGTGGCTGTAGACGACTCCGACATCGCCCTTGAGCTCTTCATTTTCAAGCAGCGAGAACATGCCGTCGAGAATCATCTTCTCGTTGCCAGTTGCGTTGTCCTTGTTAGTCTGCCCAAGCGTAGCGCAAACAAATTTGGCGTCCGGGGCGTCGAAGTCCTTGCGCAGCGAAGCGATCAGCGAAACAAGGTTCTTGCCGTACCGGGCGGCATGCCCTTCCTTGTAGCGATCCTTGTCACCCTGCCACCAAATGAATCCTGCAACCTCGTACTTCGTTGCGCCGGGATAGAACTCGCCGAGCTTTGCCAATACCGACTTGGCACGCGCGACGTCACCTTCGTACTGCAAGCCGGCATGCCAGTTGACCGA
>JAQWPZ010000269.1 GCA_029245125.1 Rubripirellula sp. | reverse complement strand
AGCATGATTGAAGCTCCCTGCGAGGTCACGACAGACTTCGATGTGCTGCACCTGATCCTCACCGACAGGAACGATCTGCGAGTCGTACGCCAGAATGTCAGAAGCCATCAAGACGGGGTAGGTGAACAAACCGGCGTCGGCAGGGACCCCCTTCGCCTTTTTCTCTTTGTAAGCGTGACAGCGTTCCAACAAACCCATTGGGGTCCCGGTCATCAACAGCCAAGTCAGCTCGCTGACCTCCGGCACCTGCGATTGCACGAACAGGGTCGCCTTGTTGGGATCCAAACCCAACGCTAACAAATCAATGGCAGAATCAAGCGTGTACTGACGCAACGTCTCTGCCTCACGCACGGTCGTCAACGCATGCAAATCAGCGATGAAATAAAAGCCATCGTTCTCTTCTTGCAGCTCAATGTATTGGCGAATCGCCCCAAAGTAGTTGCCCCAGTGAGGACGGCCGGTCGGTTGGATGCCGGAAAGCACGCGCATAATGAAGAATCGCTGTGAGAGTTGCTGACGGACTGCCCCTGGACAATAGCGTCTTGGTTCACCAGTAAATAGCGTCTTGGTTTATCAGTTGATTGTCAATTCGTGAACTGAACGTAGGCTTCCGCCCCATCACCGCCCCCATGCCAGCCGCAACAAGTGAGCCTTGAGAGGCGATCTTCCGTGGCCCCCGCACTGGCTCCAGACTCACTGCCGATCACCGGCGACCACGGAAAGGGCAACCTGTTGCGGCAAAAAAACCGAGCAACTTAACCTCCCACCCAGAAATCCCGCATCAGGCGTCACGTTTGGATGCGACTGCATCCAACTCCAGCACACCCTTTACCTTTGGCCAAATGATGATCGCTTCGACCAACATCCAAGCTTCCAGCACGAGCGTTGTGATCCCGAATGTGATGACGACCCAGTTGGGTTGATCTGAATTCAACCACTTGTTCAGATCGGACAGCATCGCCCACGCCGGGACGATCAGCATGAACAACAACGGCAAGACGATAAACCAGACGGGAATATTCCGCCGCCACAGGAACAACGCAATCACCAAAAAGGCCAATCCAGCGAGCAATTGATTGGTCGCACCAAACAAAGGCCAGAGGATCAAGCCTCCTTTACCGGCGAAGCTACTCACCCACCACAAACCACCACTGAAGCCACCCGCGGTGGCGGCAGACGCCAAGTCCGAGCCCTGCGCCGCCAAGTATTTGGCCGGTAGTTCACCTGAGAATGCCTGCCCCAGCGAAACGGGCGTTTTGGGCGCCGGCAACGCCGCGATCAGCAAAGCCAACAGAATGGCAAAAATCGTCGCACCATGTTTGTTTCGTAACCAAGTGAACGGATTCGCTGGGGACGTCACTGAGCCCGGTTCACCTTGGACGCCGACAAACGTGGCCGCCAACTCCTGAATCACATAACGCTGCAATCGACAGGCGGTATCGAGCGTCGTCCCGGCGAACGAAGCAACCAATACACCCATGACTGCGACGGCCACGGCAGGCGGAATCCACATCGCTCGCAGGAAATTTGCTGAACCGTCCACAAAGGCCCCCACTTTGGCACCTAAACCACTGGCAGATGCCCAACTGGCATAACGCGCCAAGTAGGCTTCTTCGCCGACGACCACCTCGCCGCTGGCCGCCACCTCCCCCAAGCCCAGTCCGGCAACACACGACAGGATGACCAAGGTCGCCAGGAAACCCTCGGTCAACATCGATCCATAAGCGATGAATTGGGCATCGGATTCACATTTAATTTGCTTGCTCGATGTGCCGGACGAGACGAGACAATGGAATCCGCTGCAAGCACCACAGGCAATGGTGATAAACAAGAACGGAATAACGGCTGGCGCTCCCTCCGGATTGGCACGAATCATTGGGGCGGAAATTTCCAACGGGATTCGGTCGCCACCGTCCACCAAAGGAGCTCCACCGAACAATCCCGCCACAACCAAACCAACCACCACCAACCCCAAGACTGTAATTAACTGCAGGGAATTGATGTAGTCACGCGGCTGCAACAGTGTCCAAACGGGAAGCACCGACGCGACATAGGAATAAGCCAGCAAGATCAGGACCCAAGTCATGATCGACCAACTGGCCATCACCGTGTTCAACGCACCCAGGGGACCTGAGTTGCCAAACACAAGCGTCACGTACATCGTTGCCAACGCCAGGAGCGAAGGAAGCAGCAGATGAACGCTGCGCCGATGCAACCAAACTCCAATGGCAACCGCGATTGGGATTTGAACCAGGCAGGGGAAAATCGCAGCCGGATATTGCTTGAAGACCGCCGCGATCACCAAACCGAAAATGGCCAACACGATCGTCAGTGCCATGAACAAAACCAACAGAAATAACAGCCGAGTCCGCCAATTGAGCACGCGGCCAGCCACATCGCCAACCGTTTGCCCTTTGCTACGCATCGAAACGACAAGCGAACCAAAATCATGGACAGCACCGATCAAGACGGATCCCAGCAGCACCCAAATTAACGCCGGCAACCAACCCCACATCACAGCGATGGCGGGGCCGACGATGGGACCAGTACCAGCAATCGAAGTGAAATGGTGGCCGAACAGGATTAACTTGTCCGTTGGCACAAAATCACGATCGTCATTCAATTCGATGCTCGGCACCGTTGCCGATGGATCGAGCTGGAAAATTTTCCGGGCCAGCCAACGCCCATACGTGTGATAGGCCACCAAATACCCAATCATCGCACCCACAGCGATCAGCAGCGTCGTCATTCTCGTTCAACCTTCGCTTCAAAAACGGGAGGGGTACGTCAGATACGCCCCAGTTTGCCATCGCGACGCAACTGACACCATCACCAGTGGAGGTGGTGGCGGCGGCGTGGCCCCCTATACTAACGCCTTCAGATCCGCCAATACCACCACTCACTTGTAGGCCAGGAGCACGTTTCCCGTGTCGGAGAGCATCGAAAAGACGATCATCATTGGTAGCGGACCAGCCGGCTGGTCCGCTGCAATTTACGCCGCCCGAGCCAACTTGAACCCTGTCGTCTACGAGGGGACCTTTAAACCTGAAATGATCCCACTGGGCCAACTAGCGTTCACCACCGAGGTCGAAAACTTCGCCGGTTTCCCAGCTGGAAATATTCGGGCATTCGTCGAATCGGCGGTTGATCCTGCTCGGCATTACAATCTGCCGCCGGTACCACAAGGTCACGTCAAGGATGGGAATCCCCATTACGCGGTGCAGGGCACCGAGTTGATGGAGCTGATGAAGCAGCAAGCTCTGAATTTTGGCACACGAGTGATCAGCGATGACATTGAGTCTGTCGACTTTTCTGGGGCCTTGCACACCCTCAAGCCTGCATCCGGTGACCCGGTCCAAGCTCACACGGTGATCATTGCCACCGGAGCTCGAGCAAATTACCTCGGACTGCCTTCTGAAGAAGAATACAAAAACAAAGGTGTCAGTGCCTGCGCGGTTTGTGACGGAGCTCTGCCCTTGTACCGCAGCAAACCACTGGCAGTAGTGGGTGGTGGAGATTCGGCAGTCGAAGAAGCGACTTATCTTGCGAATCTAAAAGATGCGGCCACGATCTACATGATCATCCGCCGCGACGAATTGCGAGCGTCCAAAGTCATGCAAGATCGGGCTTTAAACCATCCCAACATCGAAGTTCTGTGGAACAGCGTTGTCGGTGAAGTTTACGGGGACGGAAAAATCGTCACCGGGCTGAAAATTGACAGTACCGTCGATGACACGACACGCGATTTGACCGTGGGGGGCATGTTTGTGGCGATCGGACATACTCCGAACACTGCTTTCCTTCATGGTGCCGTCGACATGAACGAAAGCGGCTACATTCAATGGACTCAGCCGTTTCGGACGAACACTTCCGTGACCGGTGTCTTTGCCGCTGGTGATGTTGCGGACGATTACTATCGCCAAGCGATCACTTCAGCCGGAACCGGTTGCATGGCGGCTCTGGATGCTGAGCGGTACCTCGCCGAGTTGGAAAATTAGAGCAGGGTTGTCAACAACACCTGCTGCAGATTGTCCGTCGAACAAGAATGAGATTCACCCGATGTTAAATCGCGAAGACATCCTCCTGCAGACAGCCACGCAGAAAGGCCCTTTGGGCAAGGCCGCTATTTACACGCGGCTCTCAGGTCCTGGTTGGCTGCAAGGTGCGGTCACACTCGGAGGCGGGTCACTAGCCGGCGCCCTGTATCTCGGGGTGATCATGGGCTACGAAATGATGTGGCTGCAACCGATCGCAATGATCCTTGGCGTCGTGATGCTGAGTGCGATCAGTTATGTCACGCTGACGAGCGGCGAGCGTCCGTTTAAAACGCTCAAGACACATGTTTCACCGGTGCTGGCTTGGGGATGGCTGATCGCCACGATGATGGCCAACATCGTTTGGTCGCTGCCGCAATTCGCACTCGGCACGGCGGCCGTCCAACAAAACTTGATCCCCGCCCTCGATGGCTTCACCGGCAAAGTGGTGATTGCGATTTCCTTGCTGGTCGTCGCCTCTATCGTGGTTTGGTTTTACAACTCCGGCAGCGCGGGCATCAAAACCTTTGAAATCATTTTAAAGATGATGGTTGCCGTCGTGGTGTTGTCGTTCTTTGGAGTTGTGGTTGCGTTAACGCGGGAAGGCATCTTGCCCTGGAACGAAATCTTCGCCGGTTTCGTACCACGATTTGAATACCTATTCGAGCCGGCGCCTGTCTTTGCGGACCTGGTGGCTCAGACCGGTGATTACAGCCAGTGGTGGAATGACACCATCGCATCGAACCAGAAAGATCGGATCATCACCGCGTTTGCGACTGCGGTCGGCATCAACATGACTTTCTTGCTGCCCTATTCGATGCTTCGCAAAGGCTGGGGCACCCGTCACCGCGGCTTGGCAATTTTCGACCTCTCAATCGGCTTGATCATCCCATTCGTGCTCGCGACCGGCTGCGTCGTGATTGCCGCCGCCAGTCAATTCCACGGCCGCACGGTTGATGTGATGACGATGGTTGCAGATGGGAATACCGACGCGAAAGAGGTCAAGGACTACAACAAATGCCTTCAACTACGAGTTGATCAGGAAACCCCGAATCTCAGCGGCACCGAACTCACCGCTGCCCGCGAAAACTTGCCAGATGCCGATAAGCGATTGGCGGCAATGCTGGCGGGCCGAGACAACTTTGCGTTAGCCACCACGCTTGAGCCATTTGTAGGCAGCGCTGTCTCGCAGACGCTATTCGGCGTGGGTGTCCTCGGGATGGCGATTTCCACCATTATCATTCTGATGCTCATTAATGGCTTCGCTTTCTGCGAACTCATCAATGCGGCACCCGAGGGGAAGATGCACCGAATTGGCTGCTTTCTGCCTGCAGTTGGTGTTCTGGGACCCTTTGTCTGGGGAGCCGCAGCACCTGCACTGGCCGTCCCAACCTCTGTGATCGGCGGAGCGATGCTGCCGATCGCCTATCTGTCATTCCTATTGTTGATGAATTCACGACAAACACTCGGTGACTCGTTTCCCACCGGCATGAAGCGTTTTGTCTGGAACACCCTGATGTTTTCGGCGACCTGCATTGCCGGATTCGCATCAGCATGGGGTCTCTACGGAAGAAACATGACGATAGCGGAGAAAAAAATCCCGCTTGGCAATTACGCACTAGGAGCACTCGCTGTCATGCTAGTGATCGGCATTGTCGGTTTCTTGTTGAAAGAAGCTGCCCATGCCAAACAACGGGCATCCGAGGAATAATCGCTGCCGCATATTTCACTTGTTCCACAGCCGCGATCCTTCTCGGCCCCTCCCGCAATCGAAACGGAAAAATCAAAATGCGGTTTTGTCGTTTTCCGTTCAATGCCCCCCAGGACGTATAACTGATGACTCAATGGATCCGTGTGGAACAAGCTCGCCAAGAATCAGCGGTGGGTAAAAACCTCGAAGTCCGCGGATGGGTGCGAACGCGGCGAGACAGCAAGGGCGGATTCAGCTTCATCGAGATCAACGATGGAAGTTGCTTCGGAAACCTTCAAATCGTTGCGCCCGATGAACTTTCCAATTACGTTGACGAAGTTCAAAAACTGTCGCCCGGTTGCAGCATCATCGCGAGAGGAGAATTGCAAGCGTCACCGGCGAAAGGGCAGGCGACCGAACTGCACGCAACCGAGGTTCGTGTCATCGGCTGGGCCGATGCTGAAACTTATCCGCTGCAAAAAAAACGTCACAGCTTCGAAAAGCTCCGCGAGTGGGCGCACATCCGAGCCCGCACCAATACATTCGGCGCTGTCGCGCGAGTACGGAACCAGATCAGTCAGTCAATTCACAACTTTTACCATGAAAATGGTTTCTTCTACATCAACACCCCGATCATCACCGCCAGCGATTGCGAGGGTGCCGGAGAGATGTTCCGCGTCACTTCACTCGATCTGGAAAAGTTGGCTGCCAACGGTGGACCGGTAAACTATTCCTATGACTTCTTTGACAAGCCGACGTTTCTGACCGTCAGCGGGCAATTGGAAGCGGAAACCTACGCCACCGCACTCGGACGAGTCTACACCTTCGGACCCACGTTTCGCGCCGAAAACAGCAACACCAGCCGCCACCTCGCCGAATTCTGGATGATTGAACCCGAGGCAGCCTTCTTTGACCTCGCCGATAACATGAAACTCGCTGAGGACTTCTTGAAACGTGTTTTTGGGGACTGCTTGAACCATTGCGGCGAAGACATGCAATTCTTCGATCAAAGAATCGAGAAGGGAAAGATCGAACAACTGCAATCCGTGGTCGAGAAACCTTTCTCGCATATGACCTACACCGAAGCGATCGATGTACTCACGAGCTGCAACGAGAACTTCGATTATCCGGTCTCCTGGGGGACTGACCTGCAAGCCGAACACGAACGGTACCTGACCGAAAAACATGTGCAGGGACCATTAATCCTGACCGACTACCCCTCCTCGATCAAACCGTTCTATATGAGAGTTAGCGACGACGGAAAAACCGTTGCAGCGATGGACGTTTTGGTGCCGGGTGTCGGTGAGATCATCGGTGGAAGCCAGCGAGAAGAACGACTGGATGTTCTGACGGCCAGAATGGATGCGGCGGGCTTGGAACAAGACGAATATGGGTGGTACCTCGACCTCCGCCGCTTTGGGACCGTTCCCCACGCGGGCTTCGGTCTGGGACTCGAACGGGCCGTTCAATACGTTACCGGCATGACCAATATTCGAGACGTCATTCCGTTTCCGAGAACACCTGGCAGTGCCGAGTTCTAATTCAAGCCATCTCCATCGGAACAGTTCAAGTCAGCAAGCTGAACCGGATGCCAACATCAGTGCCGTGATTCAACAAGCAATTGACTAGACGACGGCTGTCGTTTGATGCCAAGCTATCACACGATAGATACAACAGGCTAAACGACAACGGTGCTGTCCACCCTCGGCAACTCCCGACAACGATCCCTAAGTGCCTCACACGGTAAAGCCCCCAATGGCAATGATTCATTGCTATTGCCGCAATAGGGATCGAGACTTTGTCGACGGTTTGGGGTAACTGCGTGGAGCGATAGGTTTGGAAACTAGCTTTGAAACAGAACAATTCATGAAGTTCAAAACTGGGGTATTGGCGTTGAACCAAGTTGGTAGAGACCCTTCATTATGAATGCCGGAAGACTCGCCCCTTCGCCCACTGGGGCTCAGCACCTCGGTAATGCCCGCACCTATTTATTGGCCTACTGGGCTGCACGAAAATCAAACAATCGATTGATTCTTCGAATTGAAGACATTGATTCGCCCCGGATCAAACCGTGGGCAACCCAACAAGCGATTGACGACTTAAGATGGCTGGGGATCGAATGGGATGAAGGTCCGGACATCGGTGGCCCCGGTGGCCCGTACATCCAAACCAAACGAAGAGAACTCTATCACGCCGCACTGCAGAAACTGATCGAGGCTGACCGAGTTTTCCCCTGCACCTGTTCGCGAAAAGATGTCCAAGCGGCAGGCTCCGCACCGCACTTTGAACACGAAAGTCCGATTTACCCCGGCACCTGTGCCTCCTGGAAAAACGACCATCCGTTGCCTGCCGAGGGAACCTACAACTGGCGATTCCGAGCAAGTGATCTCGAAAGGGAATTCGAAGATGCTGTCTGCGGCCCACAAGCCTGCAATCCCGCCCAACATCTTGGCGCCTTTCCAATCACTCAAAAGAGTGGTGGTCCGTCCTATCAACTCGCGGTCGTCGTGGATGATGCAGCGATGGGGGTCACGGAAGTCGTTCGTGGTGACGACCTAGTTGTCAGCACATTTCGTCAATTGGATCTCTATCACGCCCTGGGCTATGCCCCCCCCCGTTACGCACACGTCCCACTGGTTTGTGGTTCAGATGGCCGGCGACTCGCAAAACGACATGGCGACACACGACTGAGTCTCTGTCGCGAACAAGGCGTGCCCGCATCAAAAATCGTCACTTGGGCAGCCCGCAGTTGTGGCTTGCTTAATGAACACGAATCCGTGCAATCACCAAGTGAGTTGGTCGAGGCCTTTCGGTGGGATTCCTTACCAAGATCCGAAGTCGTGATCGAACCTGCCACGCTGTAGACCGCCGCAGGGGTTGATCTAATTGATCACCCCCTGTCGGTGACTTACGTGCGTCGGCGTGCCGAAAACCGACACGCCGCGTAAGCTAAAGACTGGCCTGGGTCCATCCGCCATCAACCAACCGCCAGGTCTGTCCGGTTGGGTTTGCGTCTTGCAACAAGGCAGGCAGACGAGTTGACCGAACATTGTCAAACGAGGTCAGCTTGGCGAACCTCAACAAAGAACCTGGCACCCCGACCGCGGTGAATCCTGGATGCCCCGTCGCGGGATAGGGGCCACCGTGATTCATCGCAGCGCTGACGGCGACACCGGTCGGCATCTTGTCGTTCAGCAACCGGCCGACTTTGACTGTTAGCTCCGCCGCAATCGCACCACAAGCTTCTTCCTCACTCCCGTCAGCAGCACTATAAATGCAGCCAGTCAGGTTGCCTTCCAATTCAGCAATGCTCTGACAGAGTTGCGTTAAGTCGTCTGCAACAACGATCAGCGATGCGTTGCCAAAAGCCTCCGTTTGAAAACCTTCCGGATTGGCTAAAAAATTCTTTGCCGACGTCTTCAATAAAGTGTTGGCGTAAGCACAACGATCACTCTCAGGCTCGCCACCACCGGTCAACAGTTCGGCACCAAATTGAGACAATGCGTTGACGCTGCCGGACAGACCAGTCGCCACGGCAGGGGAAAGCAGGGTACCTGCCGGTGCGGAAGCGAATTTATCTTTCACCGCATCGATAAACTTGCCTGCCGCCTCACTCTGCTGCAGCAGGACCAAGCCGGGATTCGTACAAAACTGACCGGTACCCATCAACACACTGGTGACAAATTCACCGACAATCTCATCGCCTCGTTCCGCCAGAGCGCCCGACGAAATCACGACAGGATTGACGCTAGAAAGCTCTAAATAGATCGGTTTACCTGCTCGATCAGCAGCCGCTTTCAATGCCAAGCCCGCTGATCGACTGCCGGTGTACCCCGTCGCACCGACGCGGGGATCAGAGACCAACCGTTCCCCATCGGCATGCGAGGTGCGGTACAACAACTGCACCGTCGCCGTCGGCAAGCCTGTTTCCTTCAAAGCCTCGACAGCCTGTTCGGCAAACAACCGAGTCGTTTCTGGGTGCGAGCTATTTGCCTTTCCGATAACCGGATTTCCTGCTGCGATCGCTGCCGCGAAATCGCCACCTGAAACACTGCCGAAAGCAAACGGAAAATTGTTCGGGCCAAATACGCAAACAGGCCCAAGCGATTCGTAACAGGATCGAATTCCAGCTCCGGTATCGATCGTCGGCAACGCCCAACTGCCAGTGCGACAAGCCGCAGCAGCGGCTCGCAACTGGTTGCTTGTTCTTGGCAATTCGACATCGGCCAAGCGAGGGCTCTTCCCAAGTCCTGTCTCGCTGAATGCCGCCTCGACCAATGCATCTTTCGCCGCGTCGATACGATCGGCATATCGCTCCAGGAATTCGGCAATCTTGGCAGCCGGCAATTGTCGCAATTGCTTCGCCGCATCGGCTGCTGCATCCAAGGCAGCATCACAATCGTCCCAATCACTAACCGGAAACTCAGCCGCCAATGTTTCGTTTTTGCTTGGGTCCGTCGCCTGAAAAGTGGACTGATAGTTCGCGTCGCGCCACTGACCGGCAACCAGCACAGGACGGACGGTGGAAGTCGCTGTCGACATGAGAAAACCTATTACGATGGAATGTGACGAATGGAAGGGATGCTAAGGTAAAAAATTGAAACAGGGAATCTGGCACACGGCCTCACGCCCAAATCAGCCGACAATCATTCTCAGTGCGATCGCTCTTCACAACCTGCACCATTCGAAGATGGCTTGAGATCGATTTGTGACCTTGGACTTCTCATCAATTTTCGCGGGTCAAATAATTGCCCCCACTGCCTAGACCGAAATACTCTGCCCGGACTCGGACACTCGGACACTCGGACACTCGGGCCATGAATCGTCGATGCTGAGTGGCTGCCTAGCCCTGAACTACCGGGTTGGACAAAGTCCCAATCCCGTCGATCGTGATGTGAATCATGTCACCGGGCAGCAGGGTAAATTCTGACGTGGGAACGATCCCGGTGCCGGTCATCAAAAAAGCCCCGGTCGGAAAGGTGCTGTCACGCCCCAACCAGTCAACCAAGTCTTCAAACGAGCGGGCCATTTCAGCGGCAGATGTCTGTTGATCGAACACCAGTTCGCCCCCCCGTTCAATTTTCAGATCAACACCAATCGAATCCGGTGCGGGCATGGTTTCGAAGAGCGTAATCCACGGTCCCAAGCCGGCACATTGGTCGTAACACTTGGCCTGGGGTAGATAAAGCGGATTCTCGCCTTCGATATCGCGAGAGCTCATGTCGTTCCCGACGGTGAGCCCAACGATGTCTAGTTTTGCATTGAGTACCAAGGTGACTTCGGGCTCAGGAACATTCCATGTCGCATCGGCACGAATCCGCAGTGGTTGCCCATGCCCACTGACCCGATGGGGAGTCGCCTTGAAGAACAGCTCGGGACGATCGGCTTCGTAAACTCGATCGTAACAGGACGCTGCCGCCTCGGATTCTTCCATCCGAGCCGTTTGGCTTCGCTTATACGTCACCCCAGCCGCCCAGACCTCCTGATCATC
>JAQWPZ010000225.1 GCA_029245125.1 Rubripirellula sp. | reverse complement strand
TGTGTCCCGGAAGCGTCGACTTGTCGAGTTCAGTCGTTTTCGCGACTAAGGCTCCCAGGTGCGGATAGTCTGCTGTCGGCGATTTTTTATGCCCGCGTTCAATCCGATAGCGACTTCGCCCGTGATCACTTTCGGCCGTGTTGACACTTCGAATGAGCGCCATGCGGTGCATGTGCTGCGCCGACAGGGGAAGAAGTTCGGAAATGTGCACGCCTGGCACCGACGTCGGTATTGCCCGAAAGGGACCGCCGTTAAGCGTGCCGGGCTTTGGGTCCCACGTTTCAAGCTGACTAGCACCGCCGCTTAAGAACACCGTCAGCACACGTTTCTTTTTTGCCGCAACTTGGGCAGCTAGGACCTGTGACTGCAATGCCGGGATCGTATTCATCCCCGCGATTGCACCAACGCCCCCAAGAGCGCCAAGGAAGTCACGCCGTGCGATCGTGTGAGAGAGTGATTGACATGCGTATTTGGCCTTCATGGCTGCAGCCTTTACGTGTGAAACGCCGTTAGTGGTTGAAGCGAAATTCTGCGGACGAAATCAGACCCCAAACCATTTCCTGAATGGCTTTCGTGCGGTCGTCATTTCTCGTCGCTAGATGATTCTTTGACGCATTGACCTCGTCGTCGGTCGGAGGCCGGCAGAGAATTCCCAGAAACATGTTTTGGGCGATTTGATCAACCGATTCCATGTCAATGAGCTGCTTGACCAGCGTCCCCTGTGCGGGGGTCAGCCAAGACTGGACCCGACTGTCATTGGCCAGGAATAGTGCTTGGTCGGCAGTCGCGCTAAACACATCTTGTGGTGCGCCCGCCGGTGCCGCATAAAGCGAGACAAAGGTGTCCCTCACTTGCCCGACCCGTTTGTCGAAGAAGCCCTCAAGCTGGGACTGCTGTTTCGGGTCTTCCGGGTTCAGTGCGACGTCCTTGTTGCTCTTCTTCCAATCCGACTCTGCCGAAGCTCGATAAAGGGTGTCTAATCTGAGAGCCGAGATGGTGGTTCCCGCCATTTGTTCTGGTGACAATGGCTTCAATTGCCGCATGACCAAACGGCGTTCTTGCATCTCGATCCATTCATCGCCAATCAGCTGGGATTCGACTGCGGCCGTTTGGTGTCGATCCTGCAGCTTGGCAAGTTCGGCCTCCTGCTGATGAACGCTTTTGACTGCAGTCAGGACAGCCTGTTCGGTGTTCGCTCTTGCTGCTTTTGCTGTCTCGAACACGCGATTTGCTTTTTCGGAAACGTTTTGTAGTTGTTCGATTTGAGCGTCGAACTGCGCCATTTCGGTTTGTAGTTTCTCTTGCCGGTTGGACGTCGACTGGATGAGTTCCAACAACGGAGCATCCGCCAATGCTTGCGCAAGTTGTTGACTTCGTTTCAAAGCAACGGCAAGCTCCTCAATTGCTTGTTGGCGGTCGGTTGATTCTTTGCGTTTCGTTGCGAGAGTTTCCAATGATTGGGTGTGGAGTTTTTCGAGCGCAGCTTCTCGCTCTTTCATTTCTGCCATCGTCGCTTGAAGTTGATCTCGGCTTTGAACCTGGTTTTTCAATGTTTGCCGATTCTGAGTCAACTGATCGGCGATTTGCTCAAGGTCGCGTTTACTTTCGGCCACCTTGTTCGCTGCGTTCAAGTAGGCAAGATGTTGTTGGTGGTGAGCAGCAGGCTGGTCGGTTGACTTCAATCGTCGCGCCGCCAGCAATGCTCCACGCGCTTCAGCGACACTGTCCGCAACACCAATTCGACGTGATTTCAACGCTGCAAGATTTCCCAGCAGTTCTGCTGACGAGCCTTTGTTGGCGGCCACAGCGGAAACATTCTCTTGCACCGCCTGCTTCGCATCCTCGACGGCGGACTTTAACTTCGCCAATTCGGGACTCACGTCTTGCGACTCATCCTGCTGCTTCTTGGTTTCAGCTGCGAGTTTTTCTTCGCTACCAGTGAGCGTCTTGTTTAAAGCATCAGCATTTTTTTCTAACGCTTGAACCTGTTTCAAAAGCTCATCACGTTCAGCCGACCGGGCAGTGATTTCACTATCAAGATTCGCGAGCTGGTCTCTGCGATCGCCCAATGCTTGCTCAAAGGGCTTGAGGAATGCCTTGGTCGATTTGTTGTCATCCTTTGCCTGCTGTAACTGTTGCTCTGCCCGTGTGATCGCGTTTTTCAACTTCGCTTGATCCGAGGGGATCTGATTGGGGGCATCGACTGAACTCTGATAAACCTTCGATCGAGCGACCTGGCCAAGGAACGCTCGGATGCCAAACTGCTGTTCGCGTAGGCCCTCGGTCAATACCTCGAGCAACTGTGGGTTGGCAGGAGGGTTGTCTGAATGATCGAAGTCAACTGGATGAACCAAGCCGCGACCCATCATGAGGCCCCACAAGCGATTCGCAACATTGCGAGCAAACAGATCATTTGTGGGCGAGGTGAGGATGCGGGCGAGTTCGACGCGTCTGCTAAATTTGGGCAGTCCGGCAGCATCCTTGGACGGTTCCACCACGTAGGCGGACTCTCCGTCGTATCGAGGCTCGGCGTCTAAGGTTCGATCACCCGGTAAACCGGGAATCGCCCGGGCCGTTGGATCTTCAGTAAAGACTGATTGGTACTCCGACTCGCCTTCGGCTTTTTCGCCGACGTATGGAGTTTTCTTATCGGCTGGATCTTCAAACAAATAGCTCCGCGTTAAAAACGCGTGTAGCTCGTAGTATTCCGATTGATAATAGTCCGTAATGTTTGGGTGATCGTGACACTGAGCGCATTGCAAATCGCGACCGAGAAAAATTCTCGCAATGTCACGAGTCAAGGCATTGGGCTCGACATCGCGATCCAAGACGAACTTGGCAGCGGCTCGATTGTCTCCGCGGCCATCAGCCGCGACAACGGTTTGCACGATCTGGTCGAATGGCCACTTTTCATGCAAGGCCTTCTTCAGGAATGCCAGCCAGTCAGTCTGTGCGATTCGCTTTCCCGCCCGCCGCTCCATCAGCATGATGTCGAGGACACTTGCAAAGTGATCGACGAATTCTGGTGATTCAAGAAGATTATCGATCAATTCGGACCGGCGATTCTCTGACGTGCGGTTAACAAACGATGAGACTTCTTCGGTGTTGGGGGATCGGCCTACCAAGTCCAAGTAAACCCTGCGAACGAATTCGTATTCGTCGCACTGATTGCGTCTCAACTCAGGCAAGCTTGTTGCCGCTACGACGCGGTCAATTTTGAGGTGCAGAACGCTGGGAGACGCTTTGGCCGTAAGGTTGGGGGCTTCAGCTCCCAGTTCGTTGACAACGAGCTGAGTTGTGAGCAGAAAGAGGACCGTGATCTTACCCAGTTCCATCAGGCATCTCGTTTTACCGGGAATGTTGGCCATGTGAGCGTTGGGGCGGGAATCGATGATTCGCCATTCGCGACCGATTGTCTGGCTACTTTGCCGCTCTCATGAGGTGGGGTGAACAGCATAAACTAGCCGATTTTGCCGGTCAACTTAATCGCGGAGGCGATTGCCAAGCAGGGTGTCACGATAGGAGGTTGCAAATCGTGTACCTGTCTTTTCTCGAATCCAAATGACCAGTGGGGACGTGAGCCCAAAGTTCGCACCAATGTTCCTTGAATCTCCTGTTTGTTTCTCTCTCTTAACTCCGAGGGTAGTGATGGTAGATCAGCATCGGTACGAAAAAGTTGACTGCGACTTGATTGTTCGTGGCGGTTCAGAGCGGGAACACCTGAACTTCGAAAGCACGACGCCCAGCTGATTCGAGTTGCACGTTGACACGTTTGTCGATGAAGCGGCCGGAGCTGCCTTCGTTGAAAAAGCTTGTTGCATGCCGTCGGGGCATCATTTGCATAACCGGCAATCATTCCTGCTGTTTCCTGCGTGAGCAATCTAGATGCGGGATGTGATCCTCAGGTGATTGAACCTTTTGTTTTTCTTCCGGCTCCTCGTGACACGATGCGTGGGAGCACAGTTTTGGGGGACTGAGTGTTGATTGCACTCGTGAATCGGTGCAAGTGAGAGGGGAAAATGGATCGGTGAAACGCATTGGAAACCGGGCGGACACTTGCAAGACAGTGGTCATTGTCAGGACTGCGATCGTTTGCAACGCAGCGTTTGACGAATACTGCAGCCCATTGCTTTCAGGTCGTGTCAGCTCTGTGGGGTGCCATCGATTCTGTTGGTGTCTCGGGAACGGATGAGCAATGCGATCTCGCAGATCACCGTTCTCTCGCTAGGCCAACAGATCGGTAACGACGTTCCCATGAACGTCGGTCAATCGGAAATCACGACCTTGGTGCCGGAACGTTAGCTTCTCGTGATCGATGCCAAGGCAATGAAGCATCGTGGCATTGAGATCATGGATATGGACCGGATTTTCAACGACGTTGTAACTGAAGTCATCCGTCTTTCCATAAGTGATCCCCGGCTTGATGCCACCGCCGGCCATCCATTTGGTGTAGCACCTTGGGTGGTGATCGCGGCCGTAATTCGTCTTAGTTAATCCACCCTGGCAATAAATGGTGCGGCCGAATTCACCACCCCAGATCACGAGTGTGTCATCGAGCATTCCTCGTTGTTTGAGGTCCTTAATCAGGGCGGCGCAAGGTTGATCGACGATTCCACATTGTCGACGTATATCCTTCGGAAGGTTGCCGTGTTGATCCCATTGCCGAATAAAGACCTGGGTGAATCTAACGCCCCGTTCGGCCATGCGTCTCGCCAGCAGGCAGTTCGATGCAAAGGTGCCCGGAGTTTTTACGTCGGGGCCGTACATGTCGAGCACCTGTTGGGGTTCATCCGAGAGGTCAGTCAATTCGGGTACCGACGCCTGCATTCGGTAGGCCATTTCATATTGAGAGATCCGTGATTGAATTTCGGGATCACCCACTTCCTTGTATCGATCCTCGTTTAGATTCGCCAATTCATCCAACATTTTTCGGCGCAGGTTGTCGCTCATCCCAGCTGGATTGGAAAGATAGAGCACCGGATAACCGGTGGAGCGAAAACTAACGCCTTGGTGACGGGTGGAAAGAAAACCGGCTCCCCACAGTCTCGCGTAGAGTGCTTGCCCTCCGAAGCCGCCATTGACGGTTGAATGCAGCACGACAAAACAGGGCAGATTTTCGTTCATGCTGCCCAAGCCGTAGGAAAGCCAAGCTCCGGTACTTGGTCGGCCTGGTAACTGGCTTCCGGTTTGGATGTAGGTGATCGCGGGGTCGTGGTTGATTGCTTCAGTGTTGACCGTTTTGATGACAGCCAAGTCATCGACGATGCCAGCAGTGTGTGGCAGCAGTTCGCTCACCCACACGCCCTCTTTACCGTGTTGCTTGAATTTGAATGTGGAGGGCGCGATCGGAAAGCGAGCCTGCCCCGAGGTCATCGTTGTGATCCGCTGGCCATTTCGAATCGACTCAGGCAAATCCTTATCGTACCAATCGTTCATTTTGGGTTTGTAGTCCCACATGTCGAGTTGGCTCGGAGCTCCCGACATGAACAGGTAGATCACTCGCTTCGCTTTGGGCGCGAAATGGGGTATGCCGGGTAAGCCGCCCAGGGCTTCGGTACCTGTCGGTGCTGCGGTTTTGGCGAACGCCTCAGGGTTCAATAGCGACGCCAGTGCAGCGGTTCCAATGCCCGCCGCACTGCGGCCAAAGAAGTGCCGACGTGTTTCGATTAGCGCAGCCTCACGAAGTAGGTTCATTGTCTAACCCTTGGTTACAGTTTCGCTCAGGTTCAAGAGCAAGTGTGTTAGCATTGTCCAGGAAGCGACATTCAGTGGATCGAGTTTGGGAGCGCTGGGAGCTTCCCCCGTTGTCAACAGTTTCGTTGCTGCCTCTGGATTCGCTGTGAACTCTTGTTTCGCTTCGTTCAGCATCCTTTCCAGTGATTTTCTTTCGCTCTCAGTCGGTTTGCGAGAGGTCACGGTTCGGAAGGCAAATTCAATTCGATCTGCCGTTTCAGTTCCACCTTCGGTGATCACTCTTTCGGCAAACTTTCGTGCTGCTTCGACGAATTGCACGTCATTCATTAGCACCAGGGACTGAAGCGGTGTATTCGTTCTTGCTCGCCGGACCTGGCAGGTCTCTCGATCGGGCGCGTCGAACGTGGACATGGATGGAGGTGGTGAGGTCCTTTTCCAAAACGTGTACATGCTACGCCGGTACAAGTTTTCGCCGCTATCCTGGGCAAACACCGAGGTGTTGCTGCCACCGAAGCCAACGGCCTTCCAAAGTCCGGATGGCTGATAGGGGCGGACGCTTTTGCCACCGACTTCGTGGACCAATAATCCGCTGACTGAAAGTGAAAAATCGCGAATGACTTCTGCATCTAAGCGAAATCTTGGACCGCGGGCAACCAACCGGTTTTCGGCGTCGACAGCGAGCTTTACGTCTGTGACTCGCGAAGATTGTTGGTACGTTGCCGACATCATGATCAGCTTGTGAAGTCGTTTGATGTCCCAGCCATTTTCGACGAATTCCATCGCCAGCCAATCGAGCAATTGGGGGTGTGTTGGCTGTTCGCCCTGGATCCCAAAGTCCTCGGACGTTTTGACGATTCCGACTCCAAAGTGGTGCTGCCAAAAACGATTGACCGTGACCCTGGCTGTCAATGGGTTCTCAGTGCTGACCAACCATTTCGCAAGGCCAAGTCGATTCGCTGGAGCTCCTTCTTGAAGTGGTGTGATCCACTCCGGAACCTGCGGAGAAACCGGATCTCGTTTTTCAGTGTACTGTCCCCGTTCGAGGACATACGCCTGGCGGGGCTCAGGGCGATCCTCCATCACTAACGTTGCGGGAATCGCTTTGGTCAGATCATCTAGCTGTTTTTTGAGTGTCGCTTGTTGGGCGAGCGGAACAGCGAACTTAGCCGAGTAGTCCGGATTGATCTGTTGCAGATAATACTCGGTCAACTGCTTCGCCTGCTGTTCGTTCCGCTTCTCTTTCTCCTGTTCAATGATCTTCTTGATCGGGTCTGGAATTGGCGGTGAGGTAACTTGCTTGCGATATTGCAACCAGAGATTGAGTGATGCAAGTTGCTCGTCGGGTAACGGTTCCATTGAAATTGTTCCCGCGGCATCCCAATGCACGGTGCCGCCGAACTGAGTGAATGCCCAGCCGTGCAGTTGTGATTGCGAGTTCAATCCGACCGATGCAGCATCGACTTCAAGCCGTACCCATTTGCCGGTTTCGGGCAGATCCCCGGCGCGAAAGTTCGCTGGTCCCTGTTGACCAGCGCCATGCGCTTTGTCGGCGCCCCAGTAAGCGCGATGATCCCAGGATCCATCGTTAAATTGGAGTTGCACCGTCTCGGGCGGATTTTGAGGATCCAGATAGACGTAGGCAAAAAGTCGGCCGGGAGTTCCAACGGTCAGTTTTGGATTGGCGTCGGTAAAGAAATGCTGCGTCAATCCAGTGCCGGTGCGTGTGGAGTAGTTTTCACCGCTGTGCACGGGGGCATCAGGGCCGGTTACGAAGTTCCACGGATCGGCGCCATCGCCTTGTGGCTTGGCGTTGTCAGGAAGTTTGTCGTCAAACCAGATCGCTTCACCTCGCGTCAGTTCGCCTAGTTGGCTTTCGGGGGAGGGATCTTGGTATTGATGTTCTGCGAGCATTGTCGCGATCTGCTTATTCAGTGAAGTTACCTCGGCTTGGTAACTCACTTGCTGTTGAGCTTGAGCATCGCTGGGGACTTTCACGACGGGTGGCGGTAACTGTGCATTGCCATCCATTGCCCGCTCGGTGAGGCTGTAAAAGTAAGAAAACAGTTGATAGAACTCTTTCTGGGTCAGCGGATCAAATTTGTGGTCGTGACAGGCAGCGCAACCGGCGGTCAGGCCAAGCCAGACGGTCGCAGTGGTTTCGACACGGTCCACTGCGTAGCGAGCGTAGTATTCGTCGTCGATTGAGCCACCTTCGCTGGTGGTCACATTGCAGCGATTGAATCCGGTTGCGATCCGCTGTTTCAAAGTGGGTTTGGGTAGCAAATCTCCGCCCAGCTGTTCAATCGTAAATTGGTCGAACGGCATGTTGCTGGCGAAGGCATCAATCACCCAGTTTCGATAGGGCCAGATCGATCGTTCGTTATCCAAGTGCAGGCCATGCGTATCGGCGTACCGCGCGGAATCGAGCCAGATGCGAGACATGTGTTCGGCGTACATCGACGAATCGAGCAAGCGATCGAGGACTCGCTCGTAGGCGGTCGCGGATTCGTCGGCAAGGAAAGCATCGACTTCTTGGATCGTCGGTGGTAGGCCGGTCAGGTCGAGTGTGGCACGCCGAATTAAGGTCTCTTTGGCCGCGCGAGCATTGGGTGACAGCTTCATTGCCGCGAGCCGTTTCTGGATAAACAGATCGATCGCGTTATTCGTATTCCAACCGGAAATCTGTTTGGGGGGAACCGGTTTGACCGGTTTCGTAAATGCCCAATGCTTTGACCAGGGGGCGCCCTCATTAACCCATCGCTTCAGCTTGCCAATTTGGTCAACGCTGAGTTGTTTGCCTGATTCGGGAGGAGGCATCAGCAGGTCTGGATCGTCGCTGATGATTCGTGTGATGAGTTCGCTGTGATCAAGATCGTTCGGAACAATCGCACGCATGCCGGAATCGGACGCGGTGAAGACACTTGCTTGTTGGTCAAGTCGCAGATCGGTTTCGCGTGTTGCTTCGTCCGGTCCGTGACATTGAAAGCAGTGCTCCGATAGCATCGGCAGGATGTCACGGCTGAAGTCGACAGGTTGTGCGGGGATCTCCGCCATGCTGTGGGAGAAGCATGCCAGCGATAGCGTGATCAAGATCACCCGTGGCAAGAGCACCCAATGCTTTGGATGCACAAATTCCATTTTGATACTTGGCACGAAGTTCATGAGATGATTGCTGGGAAAAGTCGGTGGGAGAGACGGTGAGGTGTCTCGCTGCTCTGGTGGGGTGAAGGTCAGAAACGAGGCGAATGCGACTACTCGAATCCGTTCTCGTCTCTTACAACACCAGTCTAACTTGTTCCGACTGGAATTGCACGAAACGCACCTTTTTTGTGTGTCTCAAGCCGGTCTCGTAAGAGGGGCCCTCATCTTGCCGCGTTGATTGCAGGAACGATATGTTTGACACCGTTTTTGCGTTCATTTGGCCTTGAACAGATCTGTTCGGACGATTTGATCAGCGGTGGCTGCGATTCGTTGCGAGATCGCATGAACCGGATCCTGCAGTTCTTCGTTGCGATTCGTTAAACGTGCATCGATCAATTCGGTCAGATGGAACAGGAAGTCGTTGTCCGTAGCCGTGGTATGATCGGTCTGACCTCGTTCAGCCATATGCAAAATGCGCTTCATGTACTCTTCGACACGCGACTGCATGTGCGGACCGCTCAGCGGTTTACCTTCACGGTATTCGAGTGATTCACCATTTCGATTCCCATGAGGGCAACGTTCGCGGAGTGAGCTGATTTGCTGCTGATCGAAGTGTGACGTAATGGCTTCGTAGAGCCCGTCTAGGAAACGTTGGTGTATTTCTGGATCAAGCTTGGGATTGAAAACGCTGTCAGTTTTCATCCAATCGCGAGCCTGGAAGCCAATCAACGCAGATCCCAAACAAGTGAATTCAAAGAAGAGACGCCGCGATTCCTCCGGTGGAACCGATCGGGGTGGCAGCCCAAGTTGATCCGCATGGTTCTCAAACAGGGGCGAAGTTTGTTGGATCAGATCGATTGTCGTAAGCTTCAGGAGCATTGCATGGGCGCCACGCTGCCCTAGCTCAAAAGCTTGCTCAGATGTAAGCGTCATCGCAATCCCCAAGGCGTCTCAAAGTGCGTTGGAAAAATAGCTTAGCAGATTTCGATAGCTCGGTGATCAATTCGGTAATTCAGCAGCGATTTGCGCATATTGCAGAGCAGGCGAATCCCCAGGAAATCTGGGCTTGGGATGTCTGGGCCAGAAAACGCTTGCCAGGATCGTGTCCCCGGAATCATTCGGAAAACAGTCAAATCGAAGGCGGGTGAATCTACCGCCGGCGAGCTGTAAGAGCGGCAGATGGATTGGATCTGCCAGCTTTGGCAAACGGCTTTGGCAAACGCCTTTGACGCGGTGGTGTTCGTGGATGATCTGGCAGCAAGCAGGCGGTCACGTTCGACTGGTGTTTTTCCGTTCAGTCAGTGATGCAAACCGACCATTCATGATTGATCTAGTTTCTTAAGTTTGATGTCTTTGAACTCAACACTCATCCCTTTATCGTGGATTTGCAGGCCGATTGCACCTGAATCGAGTCGCCCGCTTGTTGCGTTGTCAACAAATTCAGAGGCGACCTTATCATTGATTCGAAATTGGAATTTGGTTCCCTTCGCAATGATGTGAACGCTGTTCCACTTGCCCTCGCGAATGTCGCTTGGCACGAAGGGATTGTCAATCACTGATCGTGATGTGGCACCTGATGCATCGATCTGCAAGCGAATTGCTCGCTTGCACGAATATTCTTTGCGGCCAGCGAAGTGAAAATCCCACGCGCCCAGAATGTGATCACCAATTCCAACGTGGCCAAGATCAGCATGGTAACCGAGGAAGGGGCGTTTGCCTGTCTTGTCATGCTGAGCGCGGATCTCGACCCCGGTGTTGCCCTTGCCCCGCAGTCGGAATTGAAGTTTCAATTCAAAGTCGGTCAGGTTTTGTTCTTTGTAGACCAGGTAAACCAATCGGTCAGCACTGCCGGTTCCCACAATCACGCCATCATTGACTTTCCAATCTGAATCGAGCGTCCCATCCGGCACAGAATGCCATCCCTGAAGCGAGCGGCCGTCAAAGATGCTTTGAAAACCAGTCGTGACGCGAACGGGGTCGATCTTGACGATGGTGTTTTCTTTTCCGTTGTCCTGGACCGGACCGGCGGTTTCAATCAGGCAATTCGAGACATTGTTATGCAAAGTGAGCTTCGCTGTCGTGTAGTTGGTGATCTTGCAGTGGTTCATTGGCTTCCACCCACCACAGCTCAATTGATTGGCTTGTGCCGGTAGTGGTTGCGTCGTTCCATCGTGAAAAATGAAGGTGCAGCGGTCACCACAAATTCTTCCAAAACTTGATCGTGGCGTCAGGTACGTGTCGCAGGCTGGGCTCAGGATTGTCATCTCGTAAAACGCATCTCGGGGAACGTCACCCCGGGTTAAATTGAAAAGTGGGTTGTACGCGACATCACCGAAACAGTTTTTCATGACCACCTTCCCTTTTGATCCAGAGCTCACGTCGAAGCCGAAATCTCCACATTCACGCATCGTGACGTTTTCAAAAGTGATATCACCTTCGCCGAGTAGTTGAAAACATCCTCGTTGTCGCTCAACGGTTGTGTTGCGTATCGTGATGTTGCGGTCGGCCTCGTAAGTTCGAACCGCATCTTCGGTCAGCGGGATGATTTCGTTGCGTGGGATTGGGCGTTTTCCGCGGTACATGATTTGGTAGTCATATTCCTTGGCCCGTCCCGTCGTTTCGTTATAGATGTCAGCCGTTGGTCGGAGGGTTCCGGAAATGAGGCAATGATCGATCAAGACGCCATCTACACCATGGAAGTGCAGGCAGTGCCCGAAAGACTGGTTGAAGAATTGACAGCCGATCAGCGTGGTGTTGTTTGCCTGTGCTATCGACATCGCTGAGTGTTTATTCAGGCGTCCAAAGTTGGGTCCGCCTTTGCCGTAATAGTCGGTGTAGCCGTAGGGAATGGATCCTTTGATGACGAACGTACAGTTCAGAAATGTGTTGTTGTCATTGACGACTTCAAATTCGTTTTCAGCAACCTGATAATGTGGGTACGCGCGATCGACAAGATTGCGAAAGTAGCCCCCTTCGATCAAGTTGTTGCAACCATTGATGTGCCAGCAGTCCGAAATATGGCCGCCACCAACCATTTGACCTTGTACGGAAACCGGTGTTTCAATGACGACGCCGCGGAGATCAAGATGATTGTGCGATCCGCCCACTGAAAAAATGTGTTGTTGGATTTTCGTGTGGACTGACCCGTCAGCACGTGTGATCTGGATAGTGGTTTTAGGCTGAGCTTGTTTGGCCCGGTAGACACCGGGCTTCATCCGTATTTTCTGGTTGTCTTTGTTCATCGCCAGTTGCAGCTCGTCTAGCGTCTGGACCAGACGAAACCCCGCTCTGGTCTCTGTACCGAGTTGCGCACCAAGCCCATCCGGATTTGGTGCCGGCGGACGCCTTGTGATGAACTTCATCGGTGGGTTTTCTGCCAATTGGATTGATGTGTCCTTGATGCGATTGTCGACTGAGTCGGCCGGAAGCGAATTCTGTGTGGCCGTGAAAGCATGCTGATGATGTTTGCTGGGCTGGGCCGTTTTTGAAGGCAATCGCGTTGCAGCTGTATCTGATTCAGCCGTCTCGCCTGAGTCAATCAGTGGTCCAGTTGGCCGTCCTTCGATTTGACCGGACTGGGCCCTCTGTTGTGCGAAGGGCATTTGGCAAATCAGAACCGCCAGAACTACGGTAGGGATTTTGTTCATCATCTAGCTCTGGTTTGGATTTGATTCGAAATTTCAAGTCGGTGAACAGGGTCGCGGGACAAATAGGTATCACCCGCCATGCCGGGATGAGGGATGGCGAGATTGATTTGCATTTATACTGCGGTTGCTGATTGCGATTTGCAAGCTCCTGCACGCTTATTGATTTGAATGGTGCGATGAAACCGATTTATAACCCGTTATATTTTGCAACCCTGTTGGCGGTGGTGTTTCTCCTGCCGTGCGAGGCTTTGTTGCCTTCTCCGGCATATGGGCAACCGTCGGCTGGTGTTCCGGTGGTATCCGATGATCAGCGTCCATCCGATTGGGTGTTTCAGTTTGGACATCACAAAGACGAGTTTTATTGGAAGCGGCAAATTGAAACTAATTTGTTGTGGATGATTGACCGTGCAAGGCGTCCGGTTGAATCTGACCCCGAAGCACCGCTTGTCGGCGTCTATGCGGATGCCGGTGTTTGGAGTTTGGGGGCGCAATCCGTGGTGGCATCGTTGGAGTCGTCAGGGATTTTGGTTGAGTTGCTCGATTGGAGCCGTTTGCAAAGGAGTGACTTAAGACGCTATGACGCGATCATTTTTCCCGGCGGCTATTCGTTTTTTCAACAGCTTAGCGCTGGCGAACGAGGATTGAATTCCGTCCGAGCTTATGTCAGGCAAGGGGGGCGTTATTTTGGGATTTGCGCGGGAGGTTTTCTCGCGGCCAAGGACGTGCACTGGGAAGGTGTCCGGTATCGATACCCACTTGAGCTTTTTGATGGAGTGGTGGCGGGAGCGATCAAAGAGATTGCTGTTTGGCCACATTTCGGCAACGCTGTCTTGTCGGTCACTGCCGCAGGAAACGCGGTTGGTCTTGCCGATGCGGACGGTAAGCAAATTTACTACCAGGGTGGCGGGCGTTTTCTGGGCGGATCCGACGTCACCACCTTGGCGACATATTTTGATGGTTCCCCGGCGATTATTCGGCGTCCCTTTGGGCCTGGCGGAAAAGGGACGGTTGTTCTCTCCGGCGTCCATTTCGAACGGCCTACTCCGACAGCAGAAGGACGCGTTGACGAATCTGACCCTCCACCAGCGTTGTGCCAAGCTATCTTGCCAGCATTGTTAGGAATTCCACAACCTCCAAGACTTGTACCCGGTGATGCGGCTTTTAAACCTCGGGAGTTTCAACTTGCTGTGACTGCTGCGACGACCGAAGGAGATTGGTTAAGGCGTCAAAAAGAGTTGCGTATGCGACTGAGTGAATTCAGTGAACCTAAGCATCTGCGTAGTAATCCTGTTCCCACTGTGCTGGCCAAACGGGGAGCGTTGATTCTTGACGATGACGGACGTTATCAACGTGGTGGCGAAATGAACGCAACTTTTGATAGTGGAGCAACTTTGCGCGCCGGTGCAGGAAATTGGCAACGAGTTACCGAATCAAATGATTGGCGTTCGACTTGGACCAAGGGTATGGGGCATACACCTGTCGCATCGTATCGAGGCTTTCAAGCAAACAATCTGGTCATTGAGGTGACCTTTCGTTATGGACCGATTACTGAATCGTGGCAGCATCAGTGCTTTCGGATTGCTGCGGACAATCGTCCTGAAATCACCGGTCATATTGTTTCCGCGTGGGCCAATCCAAACAATGACTTCATTGAAAGTGGCTTTCTGCTTCAGCATATCCGTAAAGCTCGTAACAAGGAAATCATCGAGGATCTGCTGTTAGATCATCAACCGATTACTGTCGAACCAAACATCTGGTACACCGCAACTCTGGAAATTGTTGGTGACGAAGCTCTCTTTCGAATGGCCGATCACGTGGCGTACGCCAAGGCGGATCAGTTGCATCTGCCAAAAAATCTCGTTTCCCTTACTTTGGGAACCGCGGAGCATGAGATCCGCCGGGTGCAAATTTGGCACGCCGAACCGAATTCTGACTGGCGATCGGAAAAAGAAAAAACGCTCCGCTCACGAAATCGCTTTACGGCGAAGGTTCATCATGACGGCAACGAGTAAATGAAGATCTCGCCAACGAGATGGACTGAGGGCTTGGTGATTGATCGTATCTCGCAATGAGCGGAGTTATTTTTGTTTGCGATGCGAAACGCAGAGGGTGTTTGCAGTGGTGGCTGCGACGCACATTTGACAATTCCCTGTGCGGGCAACTGTTTCGCTTGGTTTCGGGGGGATTTAAGCGGATGCGGTTCTAGGGGCTGTTTCCGCACCCTCCTCGGTTGTATGTGCTCGGTTGTCGATTTGCTTCCTTTTCGGAAGTTCTTGCTGCCAGCACCAACCGGCGACACGATTTAACCATTTGATGTGCACTTGAAAAATTGGTCCGTAAGCTCCGCCGTGCCTCGCAAAGCCTCGGGCGTGATCACTTCGCGGTTTGAATGAAATTGAGTCTGGATTTGGGGTGGGGTGATTGTGGCGAATTCGGTACCGAGCGAATCTTCATCGGGCAAGGCATTAACGGATGATGATGTTCGCGATCTTAATGAACTGTGCAAGACAGAGCGATATTGGAATCAAAATCTTGCTCCCATTCCGCCGTCGGCGAGGAAGTGGGTGACGAGGGACATGATCGCGTTGTGGGTTGCCTTGGCGGCTTGCATTCCAACTTACATGTTGGCTTCTTCATTGATTGACGGAGGCATGAATTGGTGGCAGGCGTTGCTTGCGATTTTCTTGGGGAACGCAATCGTTTTAATTCCGATGTTGTTGAACGCTCATGCGGGAACCAAGTACGGCATCTCTTTTCCTGTCTTTTGTCGTGCCCCGTTTGGGATGCGCGGTGCCAACGTTGCTGCGGTTCTTCGAGTTTTAGTCGCTTGCGGTTGGTTCGGGATTCAATGTTGGATTGGTGGCAGAGCAATATTTAAGGTGGCTGCGATTTATCTGCCCTCTTGGAGTTCGCTGCCTGATTTGCCCTGGCTAGGAATCAACGTTTATCAATTGTTCTGCTTTTTTGCTTTCTGGTTGTTGAATGTCTGGATCGTGTGGAACGGAACAGACTCGGTTCGCAAGTTGCTGAATTACAAAGCACCCTTGTTGATTTTTCTGGGGTTAGCATTGTTGGCTTGGGCGTATTGGGCCGCGGGCGGCTTTGGTTCAATGTTGTCCCAACCGTCGCAGTTTGCTCCGGAGGGAATAGCGGAGTTCGGTGAGACGCACTGGCAGCCATTCCTTCAATCACCACCAATTGCCTTCATTGAATGTTTCAAAGCGTAGGTGGGACAGCGTTTGAATGATGGTTGGCGGCGGCGGGGATTTGTGAACGCTGTGGCAAATCAATGTTTTAAAGCGGAGTAGGTTCATGCGGGTAGTTGGCACCCGCAGCATGTTCTGAATTGTGGAGGTGCTGGTGGTTTCGGTCGTGCGTTTGAATTCACGGTTCAACGGGTGAGAGTTTGATTGGTTCTTTTCCGGGGTGGTATGAACGTCGGGCTGCCTTCAGAACGTCTTGTTCGTAAAACCAAGCTTGTTTGAATTTTTGATTCGCTAGCAGATTCGCTTGGTCGCGAAAATGAGGCGATCGGGGACTGCCGCTGGTTCCAAATGGCACCAATGAAACGGCGCGGACTTTTTTGCCAAATGCAACGGCCGACATGTAGGAAGCACCAACGACCGCAAAACGCTGCGGGCGTAGATAGGGAACACTTGGCGTCGAGTAGATCGTAAAGACGACGCCCAGAGGTCCTGGGGCGCCGGCACAGGCTTGGCTGTTGGCAAATGGCAGCAGCGAGACACCTGCTTCCATCGTGTCCGCACTGTAAGCAGTTCGCTGCAAGCGATGAACTTCGCCCCAGGGTTTGTTCCAAGTGCCGTGCATTTCAGTCAATTGTTGAGCAACTTTGCCCAACGCAAGCAATTGTTTTCTGGGATTGCCGGCATACTCACGCTTCATATTTTCCGATTGCGATGTCCCGTACAGTTCTTCGTACCAACTGATGCACAGCAATGCCTCGCTCGATTGCTTGTCGGCTTTGCCATCCCAATTTACCAAGGCATCGATGTACGGTTGCAGTTTCGTTGCGATTTCGGGATCCGAGGTTCTGAGTTCCGCTAGGCTATTGATCCAATTCTCTTTTTCAGCCTTGGGCCAATAGAGGGTCGGATCAAAGCAGAGATCCTGATACCAATCAAAACTGACCCCGTTGGCGTTCGAAAGCAACTCTCTCGCTAACTTGCTGCGACGTCGATCGATGCCGTGGTCACGCACCATGTAATTTGGGAATTTCTCTGGGTTTGGGTTATCGGAATCGGTGGTCATGAATGGAGACCCGTTGCAGTTCTGGACGTAACCAGACTTTGGATTCAGGACTTGGGGCAAATCATCAAAGACATGCATTCCTTTCCATTGGGTTTCAGGGTCGCTGCCGTCGACGGTGCGCGTCCAGTCAAAACGCTCTTCGCGGATTGGTATCGCACCGTTGTAGGCGTAAAAAATGTTCCCGTCGCGGTCTGCGTAAGTCACGTTGAACATCGGGATCGCACACCGTGAAAAAGCGGCTCGCCATTCTTTGAAATTCGTGGCTCGCACCATTTCAATTGCCTGCTCCAATCGACCAACATCGAATAATCTCGCGACCTTGGCGACGACAGCCTGCTGACGGTTGGCCGACATGACTGGGCCCACTTCTGTTTTTCGAAAAGTGACTGTCTGTTCTTTAAGTGTTCCGTTTTCCAGGATGGCAATTGGCTCACTCCATTCTTCCGCCTGCCGGAAGCCATCGCCAAATCGGTACTTGAGCGGGTCAGACGGATGATTGAATTCGATCTTCCATGAATCGGCTACGTCAGGTTGGTTGACAGTGTAGGCCCAGCCCAGAAACTCGTTATGACCGAGGACGGGGATGGGGTTGCCGAAAAAGCAGGCGCCCGAAAAGCGAATGGTTTCCTTACTATGAAGGTGCATTTCGTAAAACTGCCCAATCCCGTACCAAGGCTGGTGTGGATTGATGAACAGCATGGCTTCGCCCGAACGGGTACGCTGCGGCGCGATTGCCCATGAATTGGAACCGATCGCTTCCCTGGCATCGGATTCGATTTGACTCGGCGGATCAACCCAGTCCCAGCTGTACTTGGGGACTGCTTGATTTCGCAGGCTGAGTCTGGCATTTTGAGGGCTCGGCTTTCTGGCACCACTGCCCCCGTAAGTCATCGTCAACATTAGATAGCGATCAATTGCCATCACATGCCATGCCTCAAGCCGCTTCAGTAACCTCGGTTTGACATCATCCTGAGCCGCCAAAAAATGATTGACACCCAGCGCGAACGCCTTCAAAAGCTTCTGGTGTTCTGGCGGAAGCTTGGCAAAGTCTTCGCGTGAGCGACGGGCTAGCTCGAAACTGCGGACGAGCAGATCTGTTTTTAAGCCTTCTTTTCCTCGAATCTCGGAATAGCGTCCGATCGCCTGAATCGTGGTATCTTCGAGTTGCCAAAAATAATCTTCGGCTTGAGCGTAGCCAGCACCGAAAATTGTGCTTTCGTCGGTTTCACCAAACAGGTGGGCAACTCCCCATTCGTCGCGATGTACGACGACTTGATCAGAGAGTCGATCGCATGTCACCTGGTCTTCTCGCTGTAGCACAGTCGATGTTTCAGGGGATTCAGGTGCCGTGGTCGCTGCTTCGGTTTGGTCGGATGTGCAAGCACAAGCAAGGCCGCAAAGAAACGGGCCCAGTAAGGCGAATCTCAAATCTAAAAACACTCGGTATCTCCTCTCCGAAGTTTGCGATCCCGACCATCCAGTCGAGCTGCGGTTGTTTTCGTTGCGAAGGCATGCGGCCTCGTCCGGCTCGGTTCGTGTTTGGCGTTTAACGTTGAAACCGAGGGGGGAAACCATGCCAGGGGTATCTTGGTCTGGTGAACTCGATGCCTGCACTCTGTCCAGAGCCCTCATTCTAACTGCTTGATCCATTTTCGGATGAGGGCAGCCGCTTCGATCGGCACGAGCTGTCGCCCGACATTCGGCATGGCGACGCTCGGATCTTGCGACTCGATACGGTACATCAAAATCGATTCGTCGGGTTTTCCTGGCACGATATCAAAAGACCGCCCGCCCGATCCATGCCCGGCAGCGACTGGGATTTTGTTCACACCAAACTTGGATGGGGTCATTTGGGTCAAACGAAGGTCCAGACCGGATGTTCGCGCGGTCCCGATCGGGTTATGGCAATGCGCGCAATTGACGTGCAGCCATGCTCTGGCCCGGTCAGCAACTGGGGCCCGGTCAGCGAATGGGTCCCGGTCAGCAACTGGGTCCTGATCAGCAACTGGGGCCCGGTCAGCGACTGGGTCCCGATCAGCGACTGGGTCCCGATCAGCAGCAGAACCTCTTGTGGTGTGATCGAAGGTCGGCCAGGGTGCTAATTGCGAAGTAGGCGGAGCCTCGGAAATGAGCTCCTGTTTGACGAATTCTTCCCACTGATTCCGTTCACCTTGACCGTGGTTCCATGCTCCGTGCATGTTGGCGGCGACGGGACCGAGGGGGACAAATGCGTCGCCTTGCTGATGGCAATTGAAGCACTGGTTTGCATTGGGAACTTGGTACCGGATGTTTCGCTCGATGCCATCGGAATGAATCCAAGTGACATCGAATTCGCTCCCTCCCAGTGCGAGTGTTGCTTCTGTTTGTGCTTGGTTCCAGAGGTATGAAAAACCGAACCAGCCCTCGGGTTTTAGGAATTCGACCCGTGTTTCCAGTAGCCTTTCCCCCTTAGATGGATCTGTCATGTCAATTGGGTAGGCGAATGTTTTGGAGATGATAGATCCAACAGGAAATTGAATCGTTCCTTGCTCGGCATACTTGATCTGTTCGCCGGGGGGGATTCTGAAGAATCGGTATTTGCTTGTGTAGTCGCTAAACAGTGGAGTATTGAGTTCGTAGCGGTGCACATCCTTGGCTGGTATTTGGTCCGCGATGCGACCGATAAACAAGCCGTAATCGGACAATGATTGGTTGGCATTTCGGTAGACACGGACTGCCGCCGATGAATCGATTTTCGGTTCAAGGGCCGGTTCGAGTGTGATTTTAGAAAGGTATTCCCGATCAATCTGGTGGAGCGTCAGTTCTGTAGCAAGCTTGTGTCGCCCGGCGAGGAGGTCACGGGGATTCAAATGAGCAAGATCAAAATTCACAAAGCGAATCTCACCGTTGTTTTTGATGGACGGAATTTGATCGGCAACAAAAGCGTCGTTCTGCATACGGGCTGGGTCGCCGACACCGTCCCAAAACACATCGGGAAACACACCATTGACAAAGGGAGACAGCATCGATCCCATTTCGCCTGCAGGCTCGTATCCACTTCGTGTGATTTGATTGCTGTGAATTGAAATCTGTTCAGGATACGGATCAAAGTCGAGTGTCTCTCGATCTTTCTGGCGTTGATTGGATGCCTGATAAGCGAGCACTGCCACACCGGTCGTCCGGTGCTGTCTGACCTCATTGTGATCGACCATCACCTCATCGGTTGCCATTACCATGATGCCAGTGCCGGATGGGACCGCGGCAACCACGTTACCTTTGGCGGCAAAGTTCAAATGGTTGTTGTCGGTTACTTGATTGTCGTGAACGCGGACTTGGCGTCCTGCTTTGACTTGCAAGCCGGGTAAATCAAAGACGAGAATTCCAGCGGTGTTGTTGGTAGCGACGTTTTCGTACACGTCAGCACCAATGGTATTCTCAATCTCAATTCCGGCGACGTTTCGTTCGACTCGATTTGAGTGCACGAGGACGTTTCGGCTTTGTCCGACGTAAATTCCTGCATCCGAGGCTCCGATAGCGACGCAGTTTTCGATTAATACATTTCGGCACTGGACTGGATACAGTCCGTAGGCTCCGTTGGTTGACAGGGCTGGCCCCGTCCATTCTGTACGAATATCGCGGAACACAACTCCGTTAGCGCCAAGAACTTTAATCGCGTTCCCGCTGGTGTCTTCCACCGCGAACCCTTCCAGTCGCAATTGATCACCCGTTGCTTCGATGCCGGCGCCGCCGGCAAGCTGCCCTTGGAATGACAAAATCGTTTTGTTGCTGCCTGCTCCGCGGATCGTGAGGTGGGCGGCAGTGACATCCAATTGACGATGGAAGCGATAGCGGCCAGCTGTAAACTCGATTACATCGCCCGGTACGGCATCGATCAGTCTGGCTTGTAGCTCATATTGTACGTTTGGCCCCGGTGCAATGACGGTGACTCTTGCGGTCGGGGCCTCCCCGGCGTCGCCGCGAGTGAAAAGAGATAAGGTGCCGAGGATTATGAGCAGTAGCGTGATGAAACGATTCACAAGAAAGACATTGGGCGACCACCATAAACTGCAACGGCACATGCTGTCCTCCTAACGGCTCTGGAGAAGCTTGCTGTGCTGGTGCACCCGCTAGCTTCGGGTGTTTTCATCGCCTTCCCTTTCTAGCATTCCGAAGCCACGTCTGCGAACAGCGGGAAGTGTTCCGTAAAGCCTACACCAAACGCAAACGTGAACCAAGCTTTTGAGCTGCCGGCAGCGATCTGGCTCACCGTGAGAGCAGCGAGTTCCCCCTCAAGCGAAGGGGGCGGTTGTACCGAGTCACAACTGGTTCCTCGTGAACCCATCAGAGAAATCGCGGAGCGTATTTGATCAGCTCTTCTGGAGACCTAAGCGCCGCCCGGTGTTGCCCGCGCCAGCGTCATGTTGGAAGTCCATGTCGACTCTGGAATCTTTGCGGAGAAAGTCAGTGAGATCTTCGGATGTCATCGGTTTGGCGAAGTAAAACCCTTGCATGAACTCGCACCCAAGTTGCTGAGCCGCCAGCAGTTGGCTGGAGGTTTCAATTCCTTCCGCAACGAGGCCCATGTCGAGATTCCGTGCAATCACTACCAAGGCATGCAGTAACGCTGCTTCGCCGTTACAGTGTTCAATGTTTTGAATTAGAGATCGATCAACCTTCAGGACATCCACGGGGAATCGATGCAACGCGACGAACGATGACGTTCCAGAGCCGAAATCGTCGATCGCAAGCTTGATCCCCAATTCTTTGATCGAATTCATCGTGTTGACGGCTTGGTCCATATCGACTGCGAAAGCGTCTTCGGTGATTTCCAATTGCAGACAGTGTGGGGCTAAGCCTGATTCATTCAATGCTTGCTTGAGCGTACCGACGAGGTTGACATCGGTGAATTGCTTTCGGGCAAGATTGATACTAATTAAGGGAGGAGCTTCGAATGTCAGTTCATGCTGCCAGCAGGTGAACTGTCGGCAGGCTTCACCAATGACCCAGTCGCCCAAGTAGATGATTAGATCAGTCTCATTGGCGATGGGTATGAATTCACTTGGGCTGATACTGCCTAACGTCGGATGCTCCCAGCGTAACAGTGACTCGACGCCTGTGATTTGGCCGGTCAACAGTGATCCGATTGGTTGGTAGTGAAGCGATAGCTGTGAAGTCCCAATCGCAGCCCGCAGGTCACTTTCAATCTGCAATCCCCGTTGCACTTTGGTGTGCATTTCGCTGTCGAATACAACGTAGCGTGCTCTGCCAGCGCGCTTCGCTTCGTACATTGCTGTATCCGCGTCGCGTACGATTTCATCTGCGTCTTGGTAAATTGATGGACCTACGACTAACCCGATGCTTGCAGTGGAAAACAGTTGGTGATTTCCTAGGCGGTAGGGTTCGGCCAAGACTTCGTGTAAGCGGTCGGCGTATTGGTGCGCGTCTTCTGGATTCTCCAAGTTCTCCAGCAAAATTACAAACTCGTCGCCTCCCATACGGGCGACAACACTGGAGTTTTTCGCGTCGATAGAGTCATGCTGATGCAGGTTGGTTCGAAGTCGATCCGCGATCTGTTTCAGTAACTGGTCACCAGCGTCGTGTCCCAAGCTGTCGTTCACCGACTTGAAACGGTCAAAGTCTAGGAATAATACACCGAAGTGTGTGCCGCCGCGATTTGCAAGTTTGATACAACGCTGGATCCGGTTGAGGATTAGTGTTCGATTTGCGAGGCCGGTGAGTTGGTCCGTTACCGCCGCATTCTCCAGCCTTTTTTCCGCGATTTTTTGCGTCGTAATGTCCTTTGCGACACCGATGTAACCGATGATTTTTCCGTTCTTGTTTTCCAACGTGGTGATGCAGAGTAAGACCGGCACCGTTGAGCCATCTTTGCGAACATAGGTCCATTCGTGTTCATTCGGTAAGCCGTACTGTGACTTAATCGTCAAGACTTCGAATCCCGTTTCGATTGGGATTTCTAACTCATCGCTGAACTCAAAGGCTTTTTCCCGTACTTCTGATTCAAGGTGAAAGGACATCGGAGTGCATTGATTGACAACTTCATCCGATGAGTAACCGAGTAGCTCTTCAGCGGCTAGGTTGAATCGTGTAATCGACCCGTTGGTCGACATTGCAACGATCGGATAGGCCGCGTGATCGAGGATTGCACGTTGCAATGTATTCCTCTGCTGATGTATTTCCTCTGACGCTCGTCGCTCAGTGATATCCAGAATGATCGCCAAGAAAACCTTTCGGTCCTCGTAGTCAGACATTTGTAGCCGGACTTCAACATCGTACTGAGTTCCGTCGGAGCGCCGATGCTTCGTTTCAAACACGAGGAATTCTTTCTCGCCTGTTCGCAGCGGTCTGACTGCTGACTCGAATCTTGATTGATCAAAAAGTGGCTTGATGTCGACGGGACTCATTTTCCGCAATTCATTCATCTCATAACCAAGGTTCCTGCGAGCACCTTGATTGACAAACTCAAACCTTAGCGTGGCGGCATCAAAGATGTAAATTTCGTTCAGGCTGCGTTCTAAGATGTCACTGTGTTGGCACCGTTCTCTAATAATTCGGTGTTGTTCAGTCACATCTTCAATGCAGAGGATGTAACCGATGCATTGAGGTTCCTCGGGTGCAATTCTGCGGGCACGCGTTCGCACATGCCGAATTTGTCCGTCGAAGTTTAATATTCGGTAGGAGTGCTCAAATGCCGTGAGGTTTTTGATCGCGTCATACCACCGCTCGAATACCCCGGCACGATCTTCTGGGTGAATGCACTCCAGCCAGCCCTCATGGTGGCTTTGTTCTTGGAGCAGGCCTGACATTTCTTGCCAAGCCAGATTTGCATACACAATCGACCCGCTGGCATCGCTCTGAAGGATACCGATTGGGGCAAAGTCAGCGAACGAATGAAATGGCATGCCCCCCGGAAATAGTCCCGTGACTTGGATAGCGTTGGGGTCAACGGAGACTGAACTGTTCGAGTTTACGCTCATCTCTGTTGCTCGTGCGGTCGATTGCAGGTTGTTTAGCATTGGATTTGCGTCATCTACTGGCGACCAAAAAATGTATCTTGCTGGAATTAACTTCCGTGTGTGGGCAGAGAAAGTTGCTGTCGGGGGGCGTCTTGCCGGTGCATTATTGTCCCGCTGTGCGGTTCTGGTACACACTGAGCGTAGGATGGTTTTTCGCGGCGGTCGCGAGTTGAAATTTTGCATCATTGAATCTGTTTGCACTTCCTTGTCCTCAATCGTTGCAACCGTTCTTTCCGTCAGCGAGATTTCAGCGCATCTGTTTTCTTCAACTGGCTGTAACACGCGATGGGATGTGCTAATCGCTTACTTTCCAGGTAGGCCGCATCGAGTTGTTGCCCGCGAAGGGAAAATTTCGTCTGCCCACAACGCGCGCTGTTGTTTCTGAAAGTCGAGTCGATGATGTTTGAAAACACCGTGCCGGTCCCTAGCCTGAGGGGTGGGGGCGTCTCCGTTTGGGTGTGCCTCTGTTCGTCAAGGTTGCTCGGCTGCAGGTTGCGAGGGCTACGACGAAATTGTGTTTCAGTGGAACACCGCAGCTCATGATTGGGCTGTGAAGTAAATGCAACGTTTGGCCGGCATCATTTTGTGAGCGGGGTTGCGACTTGCATGACCGATGTGATGCCGAACTGATTTGAGGTGACTTGAATCAAGTCACCGTCCTTCACGGGCCACAGTGGCAGCGGAGATCCGGTCAGAATCATCTGACCGCGTAACAAGCAGCGGTCGAAGTTTTCGAGGTGCTCTGCCAAACGGATAAGGCCCTCGAGTGGAGTGGTGGCGGAATTCCGCATGCTTGTTTCTCCAAGCAAACGATTGTTTTTAGAGACCCGTATGGTGGCTGTGATTGGTTCTTGGGCACGGTCCATTCGCGTTTCCTGGATCGGCATAACGACGCCAGCATGAATCGCATTATTGGCGATCAATTCGCAGGCACGAATCTCTTGTTTGCCACGCAAAATATAGTTGTGGAGCTCGATGACAACGAAGCTTGTTTCAATGACATCAGGATTTTTCCGCAACCAATCTGCTGACGGCACGTTGTCCGCGAGGCGGATCGCAAACTCACCCTCAATCGCCAAGTTCTCGAAGTTCTTTGCGTGCAGTGTTACCCCGGACGTATACGATTCGGAATTCCAGATGTGCCCGAAGATGGGGTGATTGATTCCAAGTTGCTTTTGTATGGTTTTGCTGATGCACCCAATCTTGTATCCGAGGATCTTTTCACCTCGATCCATGCGCATCCGGGCAACCTCAAATTGCAAGCGATAGGCTTCGTCGAGCGAAAGACAAAATCCAGGATCGTCAAAGCAGCTTCCTGGGCGATGTTGGTCGTAATCCCTCAGTTGACGTTGCGCGATTTCGCATTGGTTCATTTGTCTGCCTTTCGATACCCCTGGGTCATCGCAGTTGTCGAAGCGTACGCTAATTTGCAGGTGGCGAAGTTGGAGCTTGTGTTTTGCCGTTTTCACTTCGCAGGCACTTCAGCCGCCAGCGAGACCGGCTGTAGTGTGGTCGATTTGTGAATGTCGGGTAGCGGATCAGCTTCGATGAATCGTCTGGAATGCCGAGTATTGAGCGAGGTGGACGGCACTTGCCACGTCGGTGAGCAACAGCGCGGTGGTCGCGGAAAAGTGTAACCGCAATCGATCCAGCGGGAGGCGTTTTGCACACCCAAATCGAGTCAGTTCGGTTCGAGTGACCGCCTTCAAGTGGAGAGACGCTTCTGTCTTTATCTCTGATCCACGCTGAAATGCTGCATGGTGCAATAGCAGTATTGCTGCGCGATTGAGCATCATCATTCGCATTGTTGGGATAACGGCCGTTGCAAGGGTGTGTCGGCAACCATTTTGCGCGTAAGCGATTGGTACGCTGGTTGCATGCCAAGACTCATGGTTTTTTTATTCAACATTGTTTATTGCAAAGAAGACGCTATGAAACGTGGTTTTTTGATCGATATGGATGGTGTGGTTTATCGAGGTGGGGAACTGATTGCCGGTGCGGACATTTTTGTTGCGCGGCTGTTAAACGAGCAGCTACCCTTCCTTTTTCTCACCAACAATAGTCAGCGCACATGCCGCGATATTGCAACCAAGCTAAATCGGCTTGGAATCGAGGTGGAAGAGCATCACATCTACACGTGCGCGATGGCCACGGCTGCTTTCGTTGCAGCACAAAAACCTGGCGGAACAGCTTATGTAATTGGGGAGGGAGGGGTGCTCAACGCTCTTCACACGGTCGGTTATTCCGTGGTTGATCATTCGCCTGACTATGTGATCGTTGGAGAAACTCGGACGGTGAACTTGGAGTCGCTTGAACTGGCCGTGCAGATGATCCTCGACGGCGCGAAGTTGGTTGCCACCAATCGTGATCCAAATTGCCCAACCAAACATGGCATCCGGCCCGGTTGTGGTGCTACGGTCGCATACTTAGAAACAGCGACCGGCGCACGGGCGATGGATGTGGGGAAGCCAAGCCCAATCATGATGCGAGCGGCTCGCAAGAGGATAATGCTCGCGACGTCACAAACCATCATGATTGGAGACACAATGGAAACGGATATCCTCGGCGGTATTCAAATGGGTTACAAAACAATTTTGACATTGAGCGGTTCGACGAAAATAAACGATTTGGTGAAGTATCCGTACCAACCCGATCGAATTGTGAAGTCGATTGCTGATTTGAATCAAACTGGTTCTAGCTTGACTTCTAAGCTGCCCGCGGGTGATGCCAATGATGACACCGTGATTCTTTCAGGCAGTGTGGAGGCGATGTAATCGAATCAATTGGAGATCGTCGTGACTTGCTTTGTGTGGGGCGTGATCGTTGACCAACTCGAATGCTCGAATGCTCGAATGCTCGGGCGGTAAGGGCTGGCAAGCGAATGCCGCGCGGCGACTGTATCGGGGGTGTTCGGTTTTGCTTGACTTTCCATCGCTTGAGGTTGTGATGCAGATTCGCTGAGCGTGTGGGGACGGCTTGAGAAGTTAAAGATTGTATGGAGCGTCGGTCTTTCCCGGTTTTCGTCATGACCTCGTTAGCTGCAGGAGCGAAAGTGCCGGAGCTCCGGTTCATCGCGTCCGTTGGTCATTCAAGCTGGCGATGGGGTTCGGCTCGGTGCTGTTGGCAGATCGCTCGGACAGTGCCGAGTTCAATCGAGGACGATGTGCCTAAGGTTTGTGTCGATAGGGCGGGATTGTCGACAGGGCGACAAATTGCCGCGAGCAACCTTGCCTTTGCGATCAACGCAGCTGATAGGCAGCGCACCGCGTTGAGCCGCATTGAGCCGTGCGAAGCGGTCGAGAAATGTTTATACTTGCGTTCAATGATCCCAGGTTTTGAGCGACTTGGATCTTGGTGCAATCCACGCTGACACTCATGGCCATTTTTCTTTGGGGCAATGAATTTGGACGGTTTGAGAAACGTTGCGAAGATTTTTTTCGGAATCCAGCTTCAGCCGATGTTGTTTTCGCTGCTGGTGATCTCTTGGCTGATCGGTTGCTCTATCAGCTTGAATAGTTTCGGATCGGAGCCAATCGACTTCAATCGCGATATCCGCCCGATTCTGTCAGACAACTGTTATGCCTGTCATGGTTTTGATGCGGCGGCGAGGGCTACCGCGTTGCGTCTTGATACGCGAGCCGGTGCCACCGAGGATCTTGGTGACTACTCTGCCTTGGTGCCCGGGAATCCACAGGCGAGCGAACTACTGACGCGGATCATCACCGCTGATGACGACATACGGATGCCGCCGGTGGATTCCCACAAAAAGCGAATCGACGCGAAATCTGCATCTTTGATTCGGCGGTGGATTGAAGAGGGGGCGGCGTGGGGGAAGCATTGGGCGTTTGAGCCTCCTGTGGCGGCAGAGTTACCCGCTACAGCCACGCATCCCGTCGATCATTTTGTGGAGGCATCATTGCAGAAGCGAAATATGAAGCTCTCGCCGCCAGCACGCAAGCACACGCTCGCCCGTCGGTTAGCGTTTGATTTAACGGGATTGCCACCATCATCGGAGGAAGTTGCAGCACTGCTGGAGTCGCCTGATTCGGAAGCATGGGCACGCTGGATTGAAGGGTTGTTGGCTAGGCCGCAGTTCGGGGAGAGGATGGCGATGTGGTGGTTGGACGGAGCACGCTACGCCGATACCGACGGTTTTCAAGCCGACGCGACACGCCAGAATTGGCCGTGGCGAGACTGGGTCGTTCGTTCTTTCAACGCGAATCGACCGTTTGATGAGTTTACGATTGAGCAGTTTGCGGGAGACCTCTTGCCAGAGGCGAACGATGAACAACGTTTGGCGACCTGTTTTCATCGCAATCATATGCACAATGGGGAAGGTGGTCGCGACCCCGCTGAATCGCGAGTCGACTATGTGTTGGACCGGACCAACACGATGGGAACCCTGTGGTTGGGGTTAACGCTCGGTTGCACGCAGTGTCACGATCATAAATTTGACCCGATTTCGCAGCGTGATTACTACAGTTTGAGCGCCTACTTCAACAGCATTGATGAAGATGGCAAAGCCGGCGGTGGTGCGAAACCGTTCCTCCAATATCGTTCACCGTTCGCAAATCAAGCGGTATTGGAAGCGACGGCGGTGCTGCAGAAAATGGAACGGCAGTTGGAGGAGGTCAAGGTTAAAGCAGAGAGCGGGTTTGCCGCATCACTGGACCAAATGTTGGGCGCGGCTCGTACGACGTTCCAGCCTTGGACGATCATTCAACCAGCTTCTTTGCGAACCACTGAGGGAACATCACTGGTGGTCGATGCCGAAGGAATGATTCGCTCGAATGACAGTGGGCAATACCAAGATGATTTTATCGTTGAAGTTCCGGCAGATTCGATTGATCGAATCTCGGGGATTCGCTTGGAGGTTTTTGCAGATCATCGATACGCAGGTGGCAAGTATTCCTATGCAGAAAGTGGTGAGTTCATTCTCACAAATGTGAAGCTGCAGTTGCGAAGTCGGAAAACGGCGACGGTGGTTGATCTTCCATTGGTGCGGGCGACAGCTAGCGTTCAAGGAAAAGGCGTTGATACCAAGTACGGGAGCGCGTCGGGAACGCTTGATGATGACCCCCGCACGGGGTGGACGACGCGAACCAAGCCGGTTGAGCCGGTGCAGGTGATTGTTTTCGAGTTGGCGGAACCAATTGAATTGTCAAAGGAAGCGGTGCTCGATGTTGTTTTGATGCAGCGGTCGCTCGCACCGCGTGAGTTAATTGGGCAATTTAGGGTCAGCGTCACGAATCAGCGCGGCAGCGCCGTCCAATCGCTTAGCCCGATGCCGATGGAGCAATTGGCGAAACGAATCACTGAGTACGAATCAGAGCGAGGCAACGTGTTTTCAGCGGCGGATATCCCTGCTGATTTGAGATCTCGACTTTTCGGTCAGTACCTTGCCGATGATCAGCGGTGGCGAGAGGCTTCCCAGTTGCGTGAGAAAGCGTCCCGTCAGGTCAAAAAAGCAAAAGGGGCGGCCGGTGACTTGCGAGTGACTGTGTTGTCGGAGCGTTCCGAACCACGAAAAACTCATGTGTTAGTGCGTGGCGTTTGGGATCAACATGGTGACGAAGTGCAGCCCCGCGTCTTACCCGCTGTTTTGCCCGGGGCAGCTCTATTGCCTGATGCCACTGTATCGGGTGCCACTGTATCGGGTGCCACTGCATCGGGTGCCACTGCATCGCCAGTTGCCAAGGGCGAGATTGGTTCGCGACTGGAACTTGCGAAGTGGATTGTGTCTAAACGGAACCCGTTAACTGCCAGGGTGATCACGAATCATGTCTGGCAATTGTTCTTTGGTGCGGGGCTGGTGCGAACGCCGAATGATTTCGGTTTGCAAGGTGAGATGCCAACGCATCCGGAATTGCTCGATTGGCTTGCTGTCGATTTCATGACGCACGATTGGGATTTCAAGCATCTTGTTCGACGGATTGTTACCAGTCGCACCTATCAGCAGTCCAGTCAGGTGACGCCGGCTCTGTTGGAGATTGATCCAGAGAATCGGTTGTTGGCACGCGGAGCCAGGTTTCGTTTGCCCAGTTGGATGATTCGGGATGCGTCGCTGTCGGTGAGTGGGTTGTTGAATCGCACGGTTGGGGGTCCACCGATTTTTGCCTACCAGCCACCGGGAGTCTGGCAGGACCAATTCATGGGCCGATTTACTTACGAATCGACTTTGGGGCCTGGCCAGTATCGTCGCACGTTGTACACGTTTTGGCGGCGCAGTAGTGCACCGACCTTCCTGTTTGATTCGGCAATGCGACGGACCTGTGAGGTCGTTCCAAGACGAACCAATACGCCGTTGCACGCCTTGACGCTGCTGAATGATTTGACAGCGTTGGAAGCTGCCCGCTCGCTGGCTGAAAGAACTCGGTTGGCGAATTCTTCGGCGGATGCGGAGCAGCATTTGAATCAGATGTTTCGAACGGTGCTCAGCCGATCCCCGACCGATCAGGAACGCGAGGTGTTGGTCCGCGAGTATCGGCAGGCGCAGGGCTATTACCAGGCGAATGTATCGGCAGCTAAGTCCTTGACTTCAGTCGGGCAGCTTCCCGAGGCGAGCGAGTCAACGATTTCTGAGCTTGCCGCACAGATGATGATGGCCAGCATGATCTTGAATCTCGATGAGGCGATGACCCATGAATGAGTGCTCCGCTGAATCACGAGCTGCACACGAACAAACGAGGCGTTATTTTCTGGGGCAAGCCGGCTGTGTCGGTCTCGGTGCTATGGCGTTGAACTCGTTGATGAACGAGACGTGCAGTGCGAATGGTGGTCAAAGCTCGGCTAGTAGCAGAAATGCGCAGGGTTTACCTCACTTTGCCCCCAAGGCAAAACGCGTCATTTTTCTGACGCAATCTGGGGGGCCGTCTCAGCTTGAACTCTATGACGATAAGCCTGGTCTGAAAAAGTTGGCCGGGCAGAAGCTGCCAGACAGTGTTCGGAACGGTCAGCGGTTGAGCGGGATGACCCGCGGAAAGCCACAATTAGTCATGCCTGCTCATTCCGTTTTTCGCAAGCGTGGTCAGTCCGGGGCAACCGTCAGTGATTGGCTGCCGCATATTGCGGGTGTCGCTGATGATCTTTGCTTTGTGAAATCAATGGTCACCGATCAGATCAATCATGCTCCCGCGATGACCAAATTCTTAACCGGACATCATCTGGCTGGACGCCCCAGCATGGGGAGTTGGCTGAGCTATGGCTTGGGAAGTGAAAATCGGGATCTGCCAGATTACTTAGTCTTGCTGTCCAAGATGAAGCGCGGGAGTGATCAACCACTCTATGACCACTATTGGGGCAGTGGTTTTTTGCCTTCGGTTTACCAGGGGGTCAAACTGCGTAGCGCGAAAGATCCTGTGCTTTACCTGAATGATCCGGATGGCTTGCCGAGGCATTTACGGCGGAGCATGTTGAATGGATTGAATGAGCTCAACCAAATACGGCATCAAGAGACTGGGGATCCGGAGATTGAAACGCGGATTCAGCAATACGAGATGGCCTATCGGATGCAGGCGAGTGTTCCAGATCTGACCGATGTTAGTGGCGAGCCGGAATCGACATTTCAATTGTATGGGCCTGATTCACGCCGGCCAGGCAGTTACGCTGCCAATTGCATTCTCGCGCGTCGACTTGCAGAGCGTGGAGTCCGGTTCATCCAGTTGTTTCATCCCGATTGGGATCATCACAGTCGCTTGCGAAGTTGGTGCACGGCTCGATGCCGCGATACGGATCAGGCGAGTGCCGCGTTGATCAAAGATCTCAAGCAACGCGGGATGCTTGACGACACGCTTGTGATTTGGGGCGGCGAGTTTGGTCGTAGTGTCGCCGGGCAAGGCAAATGGGATAGTCCGGAAGGTGGTCGCGATCATCATCCTCGTTGTTTTACGATCTGGATGGCGGGAGGCGGGGTTCGCCCAGGCATGTCTTATGGAGCAACTGACGATTACAGTTACAACGCCGTGGTTGATCCCGTTCATGTGCGTGACTTACACGCCACCGTGCTGCACTTGTTGGGGATCGAGCATGAGCGTTTCACTTACCGATCGCAAGGGCTCGACTTTCGCTTGACGGGCGTCGAATCCTCGCGAATCGTTCGCGATCTTATCGCTTGAGCATTCTTGGTCTGCTGCGGATGTTGACTGGTGTTTCGTGGCGAAAGTTGAGCGGCGTTGAGTCAGCTGATCCATGCTGGAATGATCTTTCCACCAACATCGGTCAGGCGATAATCACGTCCCTGGAAGCGATGGGTCAACTGTAGATGGTCGAGTCCGAATTGATGCAGCATGGTGGCGTGTAAATCGTTTACGTGAACGCGATCCTCGGTCGCATGCCAGCCGATCTCATCGGTTCCGCCGTAGGTCAAACCGCCTCTCATACCACCGCCTGACATCAGCATGCTGAAGGAGTAGGGGTGATGATCGCGGCCGGTTCCGACCTGGCGTTTGCCGTTGCGATTCTCACCAAGCGGAGTGCGACCGAATTCACTGCCCCAGACGACCATGGTCGAATTGAGAAGTCCGCGCTGCTTGAGATCTTTGATCAAGGCTGCGATTGGTTGATCGACGCAACCGGCGTTGTAAGGCAGTTCGGTCGGGATATTGCTGTGATGATCCCAGGAGGCGTAAATGATGTTGACGAACCGCACACCTCGTTCAACCATTCGTCGCGCCAATAGGCAATTCTTGGCGAAGCTGCGGTACGTATTCCCCTGTTTCCCGCGGCCCCCGAGGTCCTTGGGTTCTTCCCGGTCAACCCCATAAGCATCGAGGGTTGTTTGTGATTCGCTGGTCACGTCGATCAGTTCCGGTGCAGCCGTTTGCATGCGGTAAGCCAATTCGTAACTCGCAATACGGGCAGCGATCTCGGGATCCTTGACCTCGGCATAACGAGCCTGATTTACATCACGCAACGCATCCAAACCCTGACGCTGTAGTTCCATCGGGATTCCCGTTGGATTCGCCAAGTTGAGAACCGGTTCGCCCTGATTGCGGAATAACACACCGGCATGCGTCGATGGCAGAAAACCCGATTGCCAAAGCGTCGCGCCACCTGAGGATCCGCGGCCGCTGTTGAGCACAACGTAGCCGGGCAGATTTTGTGTTTCGCTACCGAGTCCGTAGGTCAGCCAAGACCCCATGGTGGGAAGGCCAAACGTTCCACGACCGCACTGCATCATCAGTTGACCCGGATGATGATTGAATTGATCTGTGTGCAGTGAACGCACCAGCAGCAAGTCATCTGCGACGCTGCCTAAATTTGGTAACAGCTCACTGAGTTCCATCCCTGATTCGCCGTGCTTATGAAACTGGTAAGGTGATCCCTGTAGCAGTGCGTTATCTTTTTTGATGAAAGCGAATCGGACTTTTTCGAGCATCGAATCAGGCAGTGGTTCGCCATGGCGTTCCCTGAGAATCGGCTTGTCATCGAATAGGTCAAGGTGCGAAGGAGCACCGGCCATGAAGATGAAAATGCAGGCTTTGGCCTTGGCTTCAAAGTGAGGTGGCTTAGGGGCAAGTGGATTCGCCAAGTTATCGGCCGCTGCGGATCGCTGCATCAGACCATTCTCGGTAAGCAGTGAACCAAGCGCCGCCATGCCGAGCCCGCTGGCCGTCGTATTGAGAAACTCACGTCGGTGATGGAGTGCAAGTTGATGAATGTGTTGCTTCATGGCGTAGCTAGAATGGCGGGGCATGGCTGCGATCTTCCTTGGTGTTGCCCATGGCGATCAACGGGTGCTGTTGTGATTGTTGTCGCACGTTACTGGCGTTGACCAGACATGCCGACCATTTTCAATATCAAGGGATCAAAAGGGAGCGGAGCTTGGGGCGTGCGAGCTGAATCTCTCGGTGGTTTGCATAGGACCGGACGGTGGTTGGAGTCGCGTCGCGGGATCTGCAAATGCGGGCAGTAATCCCGATTGTCTTGACGGGATTATCGTTGGGCTGGTTTCAATTCTGTGGCGGAGTTTGACTTTGAATGGTTTTGATTCGGGGGAAGGATTGGGTTCCCTTCAATCACGGACGATGAATTCATCCAGGTTTAGAATCATCCGCAACGTGGCGACCCAGGCGGCGTTTTCGGAATGGGTGACGGAGGTGAAGCGATGCAGATTGGTGGCTTTTTTCGCGTCCTCCAGATGATCCGTGTAGTATTCGCGTGCTTGGATCAGTAATTGCTGAAAGCGTCGGGTTTCTGGCTCGGTCGCTTGTCGGGTCAAGACAATTTGCAGAGCTGTTTGAAGTTTCTGCAGGTCGTCATCACCGCCCTCAGTGAGCACTCGAAGGCTGAGTGCTTGTGCGGCTTCGGTGAAGACACCGTTGTTTAGCGTCGCGAGAGCTTGCAGCGGCGTGTTGCTGTTGGAACGCTGCAGTTGGGTGGTGTTGGAATCAGGGCAATCAAAACTGATGAGCGTTGGATGCGGCGAGGTGCGTTTGAAGAACGTGTACATACCTCGTCGATAAGCGTCTTCGCCGGGACTCGTTTTCCACTTAAAGTTGTTGGCGTAACTTAACTCGGCAACGCCGGGAGGCAAGGGAGGAAAGACGCTCGGTCCTTTCACCTTGGAACTTAACAAGCCGCTAGCTGCCAGATGCAGGTCACGAACCACCTCAGCTGAAACGCGAAATCGATTTTGTCTTGCGAGCAACTGATTGTTAGAATCAATTTCAAGCAATTCCTGTCGGTGGTTGGACGCTTGTCGATAGGTCGCACTCATTACGATGGTGCGGATCAACGCCTTTCGACTCCACTTAAAATCGCGGGGAAAGTTCCAAGCCATCCAATCGAGCAAAGCTGGATGACTGGGGGCATCACCTCGGACCCCAAAGTCATTGACGGTGGAAACGATTCCACGACCAAAAAGATGCGCCCAGATCTGGTTCGTGACCACGCGTGGGGTGAGTGGATTGGCCTCGTCGACCAACCAATGGGCAAGGTCCAATCGGTTCCGAGGTTGATCGTTGGGGTGTCCTGTCATGGGGTGGGACGTTTTGATCGCACCAAGAATTCCTGTTTCGATGGGTTCAGCGGGTTGCAGGAAGTCACCGCGATGCAGGATACGTGTTGTACGATTCGCTTGCGAAACCACTCGAACCGCGAGCGTCGGCGGTTTTGGAGCATTCTTTTCCAGCTTGGCGAGCTGCGTTAGCAGTGTTTTTGTTTCGGGGTGCTGGGACGCAAAGTAATCGCCGATCGCGGTACGTTGCTCAGCCGAGCGACGCTGCGATGGGAGTGACAGACTCTCTGCGATTGCACTCGGCAAACGGCGGAGCGTGTCCGAACCGGTCATGGTCAAGATGCGGAAGCGTCCGATGGTATGTTGGCCGCCATACTGTTGGTCAAGGATGACTTGGATGTAGGTCGGTTTTTGCTCTGAAAGAGGTTCCGCAATGATGCCCAGCCAGTGGTGCGGTTTGCCCATCGAAGGTGCGATTGCCCATCCCGATTTTTCTCTGTCGGACAAAGCTCCCTCGGGTGAAAATTCATTCTGGCTGTGGTCGGCTTCTGCGGTCGTCCATTGCAGCGGTTCGAAATTCGCTTCAAAGTTCTTGTCGAATCCGCTGTAACCACGAACTTGGGTGAGCACAAAATTTCCGTTCTTTGCCCGACCAGGGCCGTTGGCAGGAAGCGAAGGATCGGGAACTAATTCGATTTTGATTCCTGTTAGCGGCTGCTCTGGTGCTTTGATGACGACGGTATACTTGTCGCGATCCAAGATGGGGCCCACCACCAACTGTGATCCGTCAGGTTGAGCCTCAAAGGTCACTTCGCTACTGGCGTGAATCGAGATGGGTTCCGCGACCTCCAGTTGAATCGATGGTTCTGATGCATCGTTCAGTTTTGTTTCGATCTGATTGACCCACGCCTCCAGCTCGGGTTGAAGTTCGTGTTTGAGTTTCGTCAGGCGGGTTTTCAGGCGATCAACCTTTGCCAGATGTTCGATGTGCTGAAGCTTGTAGGCCTGAGTTGCTGCTTCGCTGTAGGGAAGGTTTGCTTTGGTTTCGTTTAGATCGTCAAAAAACGCGAACAACTGATAGTATTCGCGTTGCGTGATTTGATCGTATTTATGGGTGTGGCAGCGCGCACAGGTCATAGTCAATCCCAGCCAGATAGCGCTGGTTGTTTCAGTGCGGTCGAACGTCGCTTCGACGCGGAATTGTTCTTGGTCGGTGCCACCTTCTGTGTTGGTCAATGTTTGCCGATGAAAAGCGGTGGCGAGTTGTTGCTGTTGAGTTGGTTTTGGCAGCAGGTCGCCAGCCAATTGATCAATGGTGAATTGATCAAAAGGCAGGTCTTGGTTAATCGCATTGATTACCCAATCGCGGTACAGCCACGCATTTGGACGTGGGCGGTCTTTTTCGTAACCGTCGGAATCAGCGTAGCGGGCTTTATCCAGCCAATGCCGGCCCCAACGTTCGCCAAAGTGCTCAGAATGCAGCAGATGATCAACGAGATCTTGGTAGCCGCTTTCCGAAGGATTGGACAGGAATTTGTTTGCAACAGCTCGGTCGGGCGGAAGCCCGATCAAGTCATAGTAGAGACGCTTGACAAGGGTGGTCGGATCCGCGGGCGGTGATGGCACCACATCAGCAGCCTCTAACTTGGCAAGCACAAAGTGATCAATAGGATTGAGAGGCCATGATTTGTGGTTGACCTGCGGCGGTATCGGTTGGCGGATCGGTCGATAGGCCCAGTGGGTTTTGAATTCAGCACCTTGTTGAATCCAGCGTGTCAGTAGGTCGATTTCATGCTTGGATAAACGAGGCCCGTCGGGAGGCATGCGGGCGGATTCTTCAGTGATTCGAACCCGGTGCAAGAGTTCGCTCTTTTCTGGATTCCCGGCGACGATGGCATATTTGCCAGAGTCTAATGCTTCGCTCGCTGTCGCGAATTGGTCGAGTCGAAGCCCCGCTTCAGCCTCATCCGGTCCGTGACAGACGATGCAGTGTGCTGCTAGTAGTGGTTGGATGTCCAATGCATAGTCGGGAGGATCTGCCGCATGAATCGGGGCGATCAACAGGACGCTTAGGCAGATCGTTGAACATCCTGCCAGCAATGTGCGGGTTTGGCTTGCCATCTTTGGCATGCTTGGTATTTCCTTATCTTGGTTGGAAAACGGTCTCGCTTTCGCTCCAAAACACTTGTTGAGATATTTGTCGGCGGCGAATACACCACGCGGCCTTTGGCATTATCCTGTCGCCGTTCGTTGAACGCTCCATAGATTGTAATCTTCGTTGCAGCCGGTGGGGGGAAGTCTCTCGTGTCGACTTCATTGGCGGGCGGTGAAGATGAATCCGGCGTGAGCGAAAAGATGATACCAGTGCATGAGCGTGACAAGTTCGAATAAACGGCGCGATCACTTGATGGTGCTGGCAGGGCGATTCATACGACTGGCGTCGGTCGATTCGTCAGGCCTGTTGGGATTTGCTGCTTGGAGACGATTCCCTGTGAGAAACTCCCCGCAGCACTTTTGTGCGCTGCAAAGCTCTTCAACGCTGTGGGGATTCGGAACGCCTTGGGATTTCGCGATTACCGAGGGGATCAGGCGGAGGGACAGGATCAGGCGGAGGGACAGAGCGGAAGAGCGGGCGCGAGTTTTTAACGCGATGATTTGACGTTCACTAGTTGCCGTCGGCGGCCCACTTCTTCATCAGGTCGACATTGGTTTCCAAGATCTTCAATTGCTCTAACTCACCTTTGCGTTTGAGCGTCGTTCGGTAAACACTCATGTCGCTGTCATACATCTCGGCTGACTCGGGTTCACGACCTTGGTCATCGGTTTCCTCCATCCAGTCGTTCAGTCGTGTACGCATCGTTTGTAGCTTGTCAGCGTATTTTGAATCTCCGGCGAGGTTGTTGATTTCATGCGGATCGTTTTCAAGGTCGTAGAGTTCTTCGGGCGGGCGAGTCTCACGAAAGATCAATTTCTGGGGGGAATTTAATTTGCCTTCGTTGTTCCATTTTCGGAGAGCGATCAGGATGCTTTTGGCATCTTTGTAACGGCAGGGTTGCAGGTAGGGTCGGTTTGGCAAAAAGTTGCGGATGTATTTAAAGTCCATGGTCCGGACTTACCGCATATGATCGACGGTTTCATCACATCGATCGCGGGCGGCGAATACTGCCTCGCGTGGTTTGTATTTGGGTGAGAGTATGTCTTGAGCCTGCATCGAATCGGGAATCTTGATGCCGGCAGCGGCGAGAGAAAGTGCGGCCAAGTCGATGTGTTCGACGACATCGTCTCGGCTCGTCCCCGGTTCGATTCCGGGGCCGCTGATCACGAGCGGTACATGCAGACCTTCGTCGTACATGAATTGTTTTCCGCGGGCATGGCTGATCCCGTGGTCGGTCATGAACAGAACGATGGTGTTGTCTAGGATTCCTTCCGCCTGCAACCTGGCAACCACCTCACCTACCATCGCATCTGTCATGCGGACTGAGTCGAGATAGGCTGCCCAGTCACGGAGTAAATCTGGGTGTCTAGGGTAATAGGGCGGCAAGGTGACAGCGCTGATCGGAGTCGCGAGGCCAAACTCTTGTTTTGCCGAGTTGGCAATTTTTTGCCAGCCTTGTTCGTTCTTTCCGCGTAACTTGCCCCCGGGGGTTTGGATCTGAGCAAAGAACGGTTGGCCCGCTTCGCGTTGGGACCAATCGTTGCCGTCGTAAGCAGATGCATCCCACTCGAAGTTATAGTCTGTCTTCCCAAGGCGTCCCTCTCGAACCGGCCAGCCAGTGATGGACGTGTAATATCCAGCTTGTTGAAAAAGTTTCGGGACGAGTTGGACGTTCTCAGGCAAGTTGATCTTTTGCTCGCCACGCCCGCTGCGGTGATGATGCGAGCCAATGCTGGTCTGATACATCCCAGTGATCAGTGCTGATCGGCAGGTGGAGCAAACCGGTGCCGTGACGTAAGCGTTGGTGAATTTTACGCCGCGGGCTGCCAAGCGGTCGACATTCGGGGTCTCGATGGCGGTTTCGCCATAGCAGGAAAAGTTTGCCGACATGTCGTCTGGAATAATCCAAACGATGTTGGGGCGGTCTGCAGCTTGAGCACTCGTGGTTAGCAGAAATGCGGCGAGGTACAGCAGTGGTTTCATTTTGGTTGGATAAAAAAGGTTTGAAACAGCCAGCATTCGGGGCGGTTGTGCATTCAGTTGCGGGATCGATCGAGAGACAGATCGATTTTATGAACCGGTTTTTGCGCATCAGCCGTCTCTGTCACATTCTACGGTTTGGCGGCGTAGTATGGGCGGTGATTGAGACTTTTGATTCCGAACGAGAGCATTTGTGACTTAGGGCTCAGTTTGCATTCGCGGTTCATTTTGCGGTGGCGAGGTGAGGCCGTCGCGAGCAGTCGCTTCGTCTTTTCGGGATGGTGAGTTCGTCGCATTCCATCCGCACGGTTTTACTACTGCCTAAGAATCCAGGTTCGGGCCTTTGGCTCGGGATCGAGCGGTTGGCAGTTTGTGCTGATACCTTTGCAAAAAACGATTTCCCGTAAACGGCACCACGATTCAGCCGTTTCTTTGCGTGAATGGCTTGTCTGCTTCGTTTGATTCTCATTCTGGATGGATGACCATTGAATCGCTGCTGTTATGACCTTGGTTCAAGCGTCCTCGGCAATTCTCAGTTGACCCGTTTGTTGGAATTCATATCGAGAGATCAGCTAATATTTCGCCTCGGGGATCGAGCATATCGACCGAACTGGGCTAAGATGGGTTCGCGAGGGGTAAAGTGTGTTTTGTGTTGACCATTCAAGATGTTTGCTCGGATGATTTTCTGAATTCGCCGGTTGATGAAATATGTTGCGAACGTTGCTCGTGCTCCACACCGTTCTTTTGTCTTGTGTGGCCTGCCTCGCTGCTGACGGTCCAAATGTTGGAACAAGTTTCTCAACACACCCACGCAAAAGTACGGTGGAGGAATATTCGAGCTGGATGTCGCGATTGCCGGATAGTGTTTTGCTGTCCCAGATTTCGATACCCGGAACGCACAATACCTGCGCAGTTTACAACGGTTTTTCGTTTGGTTTTGGAAGGTGCCAGACCTGGCCGTTGGCAGACCAGCTCGAGGCCGGGATTCGTTTTCTCGATATCCGGTGTCGGCACGTCGGTGACAAGTTTTTGATTTATCACGGTGTCATCGATCAGAAAATGTCATTCGAGTCAGTACGTGACGTGTGCCACGAATTCTTGAAAACTCATCCGTCAGAATGCATTGTCATGTCGGTCAAGGAAGAGTCGAAGCCACGTGAGAATACTCGCTCATTTGCGGATACGTTTGAAGAACTAACAAGCGAGGATGGCAAGTTATGGCACCGCAGTCACCAGGTGCCTTCATTGGAAAACGTGCGGAGTCGCATCGTGTTGGTGGATCGCGTTGGGAATCTTGGTGGGCAGAAGTGGGGTGCGATGCTGCGTCAAGACGACTATCAGGCCCCGGTCGATGTCAAGAAGAAGCTGATCCGTTCACATCTCAAGCAGGCTTCAGACATCGGTGGCAGTAAGTGGTTGATTAACTTTTGCAGCGGGACATTGCCTGGTCGGTTGATCACGCCACAAAGGTATGCAACGCAAACGAATCGAACAGCGATTGAGTTCTTGAAGCAGCCGAATCTGCCGAAACCGGTTCGGCTCGGCACCATCGTGATGGATTTTCCAGGCGAAGATTTGATTGAGGGGATTGTGGAGACTAACTTCGCCAAAAAATGAGTGGCGTAAAATTTACTGTTGTCGCCACGCTTTCAACAGTGTCTCGCATTTGCCCCCAAGCAAGAGCGTTGTTTCGGATCGTTCTCGTGTGGTATTACTTCGCCGTGTTTTTACCACCAAGTAGGAATTCCAGCAGCATCTCTTCACTGACCTCGTGGGTGGCGTTATGTCCTTCCTGGTTGACTTTGCAGTGAATCACGTCCCCTGCTAGGTACTCAAAGAATTCAATGTTTCCGACGGTGCGGGTCGGTTGAGTGATCTGTTTGCCTTTGTATCCCATTTGCCGTGCCCAGATGAACGTTGATTCTTCGGCGGCGACAAAGGCGAGCTTGCCATTTTTTGCTGGGATCGCTGGCGAGGTGCCACCTTGGTAGGGCACAAGATTATCGTTCGTGCCAGAGATATTCATCAAGCGTTTGCCGGTCATGGGTGTCGCAACCCGCTTGTAATTGTTGTCGCTTCCTTTTGCTTTGAAATTGGTGCCATCAAATTGCCACACATTCAGCGGGCTGACTCCGCTGATGTAATTGCGGATGTTGGGTAATCGGCTTTCGATTGCGATTTGGTTAATCAAGGCCGACCCATTTGATGCTCCCATGATGCTGAAGTTGTTTGGATCAACATTTTTGTGTTGGGCCATTTTCAGCACGATGGCTTCGATGAAGCTGACGTCATCAGCCTTGGACCGTTCAGAGACAATGTTCCAGCTTTCGCGATAGCCCTGGGCAAATACAATGATGTAGCTGGCCGTGAGTTTGCGGCGATTCCGCACAAAGTTCCGCATCGCATTTTGGGCATTTCCGCCGTTGCCATGCAGGAAAATGAAAACCGGGATTTTTTGTTGCCCGTTCGTTGGCTCTGGCACTTGGACGTAGTAGGGGCGTCTGTACTTGTTTTCTTGTGACCATGACTGGGTGATGAAGTACTCGCCCGACAGAAGTTCGGACGAGTCGCTCTGGTTACGATTTTCGGTGCGAGATTCCGTCGAAACGTCGCGTCGGCTCTCTAGCTCGCGAACGAATTCGGTAATCTCCATTTCCATCTCTTCAGATTCGTCTGCCTCGGTTACGTTCCTTGATTCAAGGAACTGAGAGATCATTTCCACCAATTCGCCATCTTCGTCGATCTGTTCACCAATCTGGTCAGTTTGTTCTTCGAGCGTTTCGCGTTCTGATTCGTTTGCCTCTGAATCAAGGCTGTCGAGCCTGGATTGAATCTCTCGCAAATGTTCAAGGTTTTTGATCGTGATTTTCAATGCACGTGTCCAACGCGGCGCGGCGCTGATCACTTTGGTTCGGTCAATTTGACGGATCAAGGCTTTCAATTCATTGATCTGTTCGTTGGTGTCTCCACCTGCTTCGAGCTTCTCTCGTAAATCATTGAGGTGCCGTTCCAGCGGTTCAATTCGTGATTCCAGTTTCGTTACTTGCGCCTGGTTACCCGCTGCGTCTGCTTGTGCGATTCTCTCAAGCAGGCGGTTCATTTCTCGCTGGACCTCTGCCAGTTGATCCAAGCCGGCAATTCGTTCCCGGATCAGAGTCAATTCTTGTTCCAAAATCTGTAGTTCCTGCCGCAGGTCAGCTTGTTCTTCTGAGATTTCCTGCAAATCGGTGGCCGAATTGCGAGCAGGTTCTTCTTGATGATCTTGGGCGGTTGCCGGACTGAGCAGTGTTGCCGGACTGAGCAGTGACACCGAAAGCATGCTGGCAACAACGTAAGCAGAAAGACGAGTGAGCGTGGTGATTTTGGCGGTCGTCATGTTATTTGGCTTGGAATTGGTACCGGTCGTTTGGTGCGATTAGGATTTTGTATTTGGGTTCAGGGTAGGTGCTTTTCTCGGGGACGCTTTACCGAGAGTGCAGGTTTATTCTCGCGATTGCGCGAACAACCAAGTCATGAAGTCTGGTTCTTTACTGCATCGCTGGCTGCTGAATTGGGTAACACCATTGTTTGCCCCGACAATGAATTTTGCAGAGACCCCATGGTTGTCTCCCTTCCAAGTGGTCAATTTCATATTGCCACCCAATTTCTGCATCTCGCGAAAGACCGCCAGGTCCTTTTCGATCGGACACACTCTGTCGTTGTCACCATGAAATGCCCAGATGGGGATGTCCTTGATTTTTTCAGGCTCGATGAATTTGCCTGTTCTTTTCAGTCCACTTCCTGCCGATGGAGCTGCCGCGGCGAAGTACTTGGGATCGAGTTGGAGGAGGATATAGGTGCCATGGCCGCCCATTGAATGGCCCATCAGGTAGATGCGATCCATGTCGATGGAAGGAAGGGTTTGGATCAGTGACTTGAGCTTGTTGAGATGATCGGCATTCCACAGTTCGTTGGATTGGGGGGCAACGACATAGCAGGGGAATTGTTCTCGACGGCTTTTATTTGCCAATTGGTGATTCCAGTCCTTCAACTGTTTCTTGTTGCCTGTCCCTTTTCCACCGCCGCCGTGCAATGAAACGATCACCGGGTATTTTTTCTGTTTGTCGAATTGAATGGGTGCCATCACTCGGCAGGGCATGTCGCCAATGGACTGTGCCTTGTAGAGCGTATGCAAATTGTTTTGCGCGTTCACGGAGGAGCAAGTCAAAAGGATTGCGAGTGCAGTAAGCCATTTCGGCATCTTAGACGTCCTCTCTTTATTTCAGAAATTTGTCGCTTGGCATGGCTGGGAATAGCTGCCTGTAAGCGGGCGGTGTTTTGATTTTGAGGGTGGAATGATTCTGCCTGCTTCCCCGGTAATCAGCTTGCCGACAGCTTGTGGGGGAATTGAGACGACTGGTCACCCAGATTGCTCTGTTGCTCAGTCACCCTATTCGCTCTGTCATTCAGGTTGCTCTGTTACTCAGGTTGCTCTATTACTCAGGACGCTCTGGTCGGTGCAGGCATTCAGCCGTCTGGATGTTGGGGATCACGGGCAGAAGAGCAGTTGATGATTTGCTAATCGTTGATCGAGAGTTTCGCGTCATCCGGATGTCGTGCATCTTTCCAGCGGTGGATCGATTGGAGGAAGGGGGTATCGTGCTGCGGATTGCGTTTCACCTGTTCAAGGATCGCGTTCGCTTTCTCTACCTCACCATGGCGATACATCGACCAGGCTGCCATCATCTGGACCTCGGAACAGTCGTCCTGGACTGCGTCTTGAATCGCTTGCGAGGCGGGCTTGGTGAGGTCGTCCAACAAGAACAGTCCGCAGATCGCCCAATAGCGAACACCTTCGTCAGGATCATTCATCAAATCGGCAAACTGAGCGAAGTTTTGTGGATCGCGGGAAAGCGCGCGATCGGCAAGGTCAAGATACTTTTCGAGCGGATAAAGGTTGGGATCACGAACCATTTCGTAGATTGTCAATCCATTTGCCTCGGCGCGGCGTAGTCGCATCTTCTCGGGTAGCAAGCCTGAATCGAATAGTTCAAGTTGCTTTTTGCGAAGTCCAGCTTTCAGTTCTTTGATCTTTGCTTGATGTTCTTTTGAATCAATCAGATTGTTGATGTTATCGAAATCAAGTTGCGTGTCGTAGAACTCCTCGGATGGTCTCGGCTTGAAGAATCGACCGGTGATGTCATCGCACTTACCATCCAGGTAGTGCTGTTCCCACGCGCGTGTGCCGGCCATGGTCCACATGTATCGAAGGCGTTGGCCGTTGGGCGCCCAAGGCATGTAGTTCTTGATGTAAGCATATCTTTGATCTCGCAGGCCGCGAACGTTATCGCTGCACTCATCGGCCCGTTCACGAAAGCTGAGGTGGTACTTGGGGGCCGGTTCAATGTTGTCTCCGAGAAAAATGTGACCCTGGTAGCTGTCGGGTACTTTGCCACCTGCCAGACTGACGAATGTTTTTGGCATGTCGACAAAGCTGACGATCCGGTCAACCGTCATGCCTGGTTTTTCGGCGGGCCACCAACGCTTCCATTTTTCAGGAATACGAACGATCAGCGGGCAGTGGATCCCGCTGGAGTAGAGAAAACGTTTGCTCCGTGGGAGCACACCGCCGTGGTCAGAACAGTAGACGACAATGGTATCTTCGGCCTCTCCGCTCGCTTCGAGTTCTGCGAGGATTCGTCCGACCTTCGTGTCCATCGTCTGGACGGCATCGACGTAGGTGGCGTACGTCATACGCATCTCGGGCAAATCTGGATGGTAAGCGTGCAGCACCATTTTAGCGGGATCGGTTCTTACCTGAGCACGCTGTTTTTTCGGAAACGCCCTGCTTTCATGGCTGTCGCCGATATTGTTAATCGTGAAAAAACTCTGCCCCTGTTTCCGGGCTGGGCGTTTTCCGTCAACGAGCCAGCAATCTTTGTCGGGGCGACTACCAATGTTGTAATCCGTTTTGCCCCCATTAGTGACATGATAGCCAGCCGCCTTCAGCAGATCGGGATAGTAGGGGACTTTGTCGTGGGGAATCGCATAACGACTTCGCATCGGTTGTGTTCCCAGCGAGATCGCATAGTGTCCTGTGATCCAAGTGCTGCGAGTTGGGGCACAAACTGCCGCATTGTCAAAGCAATGGGTGTACCGAAAACCTTCCTTGGCTAAGCGATCAATGTTCGGCGTCTTGGCATTTTTGCTTCCGTAACATCCCACCCAGGAGACGCCGTTGTCTTCGCTGGTGATCCACAGAAGGTTTGGTCGTTCGGCTGCCTGCAGGCTTAACGCGGAAACGAGCAGGAATAGCAGGGTCAACGATGACCGGCCTGACTGGCGTGATGCAATTGATTTGTTCATGGTGCGCGTCGTAATTTGAGAGCGTTGGCCGTTCGATTTGGAGCTGTGTGGTCGTTGTTCGATGGGAGCACACTTGCGCGAAAGTCGTGATGCAATTTGATCAAGACGTGGTGGGCTGGGGGTGATCATGATTCACTCCGATGCTAGGTTCGCGACTGGGTTTGCCCAGTTTGGCAAAATGATTTAATGGTTCGAACGCTTTTCCGATCCGAGTTTCCGCTTGCTGCTCACTTGGTTGTGGCGAATGGCTTGCCCCTGCTGGGGAAAGGCGTCTAAAGCAACTTGCAGTTTGACTCGGGCTGCGTTCTGGTCTGGGGCGAGGTTGCTGTTTGGCAAAGGATTCTTTTCCATTACATCTTTGATCGTGTCATAGAGATCGCCGTTGCCGTACAGTTTGAAACGCTTGTCGCGGGCGTACCGCACTTCGTAGTGGTTGTATTTGTTGTCGAGTGTTTTGGCGTAAGGTCGGGGGAAGTAGTACCCGTAGATCCAGTCGCGTTTGCGGCCTGATCGTCCAAGGCATTGCGGCCAAAAACTCCATCCATCGCCGTTCGTGACCGCTTTCGCTGGTAGGTCTGCCGCATCAACGATGGTGGGGAAGAAATCGGAGAAAGCGATCAGATCTTCATTGGTCTGGCCTGGCGGGATGCGGCCTGGCAGATTGACGACCAGTGGGACGTGTGTGCCGTAGTCATGCGTGTAGCCTTTTCCGCCTTTCACCGTGTTTCCCCTCAGTTCCGAGGACAGGCTAGCGTTGGTGCCGTTGTCGCCGGTGAAAATGACGAGCGTATTTTCACGCTGGCCACTGACTTGGAGTGCATCGACTAAACGGCCAACACATTTGTCCATGTAGGCAACCATATCGACGTAATTTTGTTTCGATTTTTTCGGCATTCGTTTCGCTTGATCGACCCGCTTGCCATCTTTTGTGTCAGGCGTGGGAACGAACGGATTGTGCACCAGGATCATGGGGAAATAAGCGACGAAAGGTTTCTCTTGTTTGGCTGTGATGAAGTCGATCAGGAAATCAGTCATCACGTCGGGACCAAAAGTATCGGGCGGTAGCTCGAGCAGTTTTCCGTTCTGCACGAACGAGGGTTGCCAATACCGCTCCCGCCCACCGCCGGGAATGTTCCACAGGCAGTAGGAATCGAAGCCTGCTTCGTTGGGCGAAATGCCTTTACCAGTTTGCTTGTTTTGGAGTTGCCATTTGCCCGCGACCGCCGTTCGGTAGCCGTGCTCTTTGAAATGATTTGCGAACGTCGGTTCCCCAGTGGGATAAATCCCAAAGTCTTGATAATTGAAAACATTACTTTTGCCAGACATTAGATTCACGCGTGTCGGCGTGCACAGTGGCGTCGAATGGGCGTTGGTAAAACGAACGCCCTGTTTGGCCAACGCATCGATGTGCGGCGTACTGTATTCTTCGCTTCCATAGCTGCTGAAGCACTCGTAGCCGATGTCGTCTGCCATGATCAGCAGCACATTTAGTGGGCGATTTTCGGCGGTTGCGTGCGTTGCTGTCATGCTCCATGTCAGGAGCAGCAGATTGATGCAAATCATGATCGGTCGGTACATCGGAATTTCCGTTTTGCTAACGACTCACACCGTCGAAACTGTGCGGTTTTGCGTGGTTTTTGGGGGCGTGGTTTTGGGGGCGTGGGTAAAGCGATGCTGCATTTTGAAATCAAAGTCACTCCGCGATGTCTTCCCCTCGCCCAATGGGTCAACGGTTCTTTGCGGCTTGCTGTCGTCGTTGAGTGAGAATCTTGTCCAGCATATCGCAGGCCTCCTTTCGTAAGCCCGTATCAACCTGTATCGACTTGTCCATCACCAGGTGAGAGGGTTGTGCCGTTCGAAAGGTTGGCCAAGTTGGTTTTTTATCGAGGTTCGGATTCCCTGTTTTGGCGAATTGAACCCAATAGTCCATGAATGATGCTGACAGTTTAGCGTCTTCCGGTTTGGGTTCTTCGAGGTTGCCAAAGACAAATCCGATCTCTGCGGCATGAGCCGCGCCCATCCATCCCCAGACAGGTTTTGTGAAGTGGTACATCCAAACGGGACTTCCTTGTCGGTCCATTGCGGTCGCGAGTTCACGCGATGGCTGGACAAACCAGGTATCGGTGACATGTTGGACACCAACTTGCCAGAGTTGTTCATCTGATTTGGGGGCGTAGAAATCAGCGACCGTTTTACCGCTTTCACCGTACCGTTCCGCCATTGCGATGCGATAGGTTTCGAGGGTGCCGCCGAATGGTTTCCGAGCCGTGAACATTGTCCCTTCGTCTCGGTTGGTTCCGACGATCATGGGGATGGGGTGCTGTTCGCCATCGGCGTAAATCTGATGCGGTGGTTTGGGAAACACCCACCCGTCGGTCGTGACAGGCCAACGTTGTTTGACTGTTTCTAGGATTTGCTCTGCTGGCAATGCTCTCAGTTTTGCCAATATTTCAGTTTCGTTTT